>CAIWDQ010000382.1 GCA_903911455.1 uncultured bacterium | reverse complement strand
AATTAGGTGAAATTTTCCAGTTGTCAAATATTGTGCAAGATACTTTTGCACAATATTTTGATGACTTTTGTTAATAACTAGCTTGCGGATATTAGGATTGATAAGAGTTTTCGATACAATCTACAATCATGGTTTTTATTTATTTATAATTTTTCCTGCAAAAGTAATTATTTTAAAACAAATAATATGTCATAAGTAAGCAAGATTGTAGTGTATTAACTCATACTTAAAAAATTTTACCTCCATTTGTTCATAAAAAAACAAATAAATGTTTTGTAATCAAAATAAAATTATTAATTTTGCACCCAGAATAAACGGTCCCTTACATCCGTAAATTTTAAGAACTAATTTTAACAATAGTTTTCTTCCAAAATGTATAAGTAGGGTTTAGACGACTATTTAAATAATTTAAATTTATGTCAGTAAACCGTTTTTTTGACAATCCTTTCGATTTCCTTAGGAGATTTGGAAGAAACAAAGTGCAGATATTTATATATCTACACATTCAGGCAATGAAAATGAGGGTGATCTTAAGACCTATTTTGATTCCACTTATTGCTGCAACGCAAGCATTATACGACTCAATGTTTGCTAAAACCACAGATAAATCTTTTAAAACAGGGCAACGTATTGCCGAAACCAAGGAAGTGAAATCTGCTATAAATAATTTTAAAAAGGCAATGCGTAAATTACAAGCAAGAGCTTTTGATAAACTTGGCGTAAATTCTCCTATTTACATTCAACTTTTTAATAATGGACAATATGATTATAACCATATAAAAATGGAGAATGCTTATCTTATTATTACTACTGTTCAAACAATTGTTACTACTAACGTTACAGAGTTGGGTGTTGATATGAAAACTCTTATTGATGGATGTTATACTGATTTTAATGCTGCCAGACTATTACAAACCGGCTTAGCAAGTAATGTAAAAGGCAACAAACCTGTGTATGATGTAGTTTTAGATCAGATGATTGATCAATTGGATATTAACCGTCATACTATTTGTTTAGACGACAATACTAATCCTGAAGAAAACTATGTATATTTCGAAGATAGTGTTTTATTTACACCAAGTACACATAAAACTACTGATAAAAGCGATAAGTTGATCGTAAGTGTTGATCCATCTTCACAAGTAGATTCAGGTGCTTCTTTTGGTCCTGGACAAACAGTTACTTTAGAAAATCCTTCTGAGGATGATGCTTACTATTTTCCTGCACAAACTCCTGATGAAGTGATGCCTTTGAGTTGTTTATTTGTTCCCAAAAATGGTGGTAAAGTCGTATTAACTTCCGAAGAAATGGGAAGTCCTTTAAACAAGTATCTTATTATCGGAAATAGAAATGGAACAAAATTATTAGTTGTAAAGATAATGGTAAAATAAGAGTTATAAAGAGAAAGCAATTGTAGCTAAGTCAAAACATAATTCAATACATATTAAATATAAAGTCGTATCCAATGGAAACTGGGTACGACTTTTTATTTTAATAGAGATATCTTAGTTTTTTAAGATAGAAGATTTTTTCTTACAAATATGTTCTTAAAGCATATGTACTTAACAAATAAGATTGTAAGTCGTATCTCAAGCAGATGAGATGCTCTTGTACATGTGTATAGTCGTATCTTAAGCAGATGAGATGCTCTTGTACATGTGTACGGTCGTATCTTAAGCAGATGAGATGCTCTTGTACAAGTGTACGGTCGTATCTTAAGCAGATGAGATGCTCTTGTACAAGTGTACGGTCGTATCTTAAGCAGATGAGATGCTCTTGTACATGTGTACGGTCGTACCTCAAGCAGATGAGATGCTCTGATACAAGTGTACGGTCGTATCTTAAGTGCTTAAGATGCTCTTATACTCCTGATACTCATTAAAGGCATTATTTGGCATGATGTATATAGTGCTGTTATGATGACTGTTATACCAATTATAACAAAATTCAAATAGATATAAATAAAGGTGTTTTTATTCTATTTTGTGGTAATGAAGAATTATTATGTTAAAATTTCGTTTGATTAAATAAAAATAACTATGTTTGTAAAATAATTATAAAACAATCTTAATATGAAAAAACAAATCATACTTTTCTTACTTATAGCAATAAGTTTAACCTCATTTGCACAGGATGCAAAAGAAATCATGCAAAAATATTTATATTAATACCAGTATTAAATAAACATCATGAAAAAAATTACCCTTTTATTAACTGTCTTTTTATTTTGTACTATTACAACTCGTGCACAACTATATCCAGGTGATTTACATGTTAAAGATACATGGTTTTATGTACCTATTCCTGTAAAAGAGTATGTATGGGATTGGGGTAGTTATATAAAGTTTTACAGAGAATTTGTGCCTGTTGGATGTGTAATTCAGAACTCGATCCTTGATAGTTTTGATTATAAAAAATACTTACAAAAAGATTTTGATAATATGAATCTTGAAAGATTTATGGCTGTTGGGTATAAAGATAATGATTTAAAACCTAAGTGGAATTTTACAGATTTCAACAAGTTTATGGATAGTAAAACCGATATACTTATATACTCTATTGATAAAGTAATTGATTCGACAAAACTATTTACCGGTATTAAAAAAAGTAAAATCAAATTAAATAAATTTAATGTAGTGAGAAATTTATGTACGGTATATGCTAAAGATAGTACTTTTGGTGTTTTAAGTTATGAGTTGAAAGGTGATGAAAAATCATCCTATATTAAACTATGTGTGACAAATTATATTAAAATTAAAAAAAAGCTTATTATATTTATGGTATTTGCTATTTATAATAATAAGGATGATATTATTTGGTTGAAAGAAACATCTGAAAACTGGATAAAAGCTTTTCTTGAAGCCAAATGGAATAAAAAGTAATTAAATTAAAAACAATATCAAAATGAAAAAACAAATCATTCTTTTATTACTAACAGTAATAACTTTAGCTTCATTTGCACAGGATGCAAAAAATATCTTGCAAAAATCATATTCAAAATGCCAATCCATTAAAAATGGGTACTACGAATTAACTTCATATTCGCGATTTTTTGACGATACGATTACATATTCTTCTAACTCAAATTGTAGTTTTAAAAAGTTGGCAAATGATTCAATTTCTCCTTGTTTATACCATATTTACAGCTATACAAATCCGTTTAAATATTCATATGATAATCGTTATACAGGAGAGGAATTAGTTATGTGTCAATTTTACGACAGTATCGGAACAATATATTCTAATTCAGTTTTGAAGAATGATGAACATGATATAGTAAAAATTCAAAGTGGGTTATTTTTGCCATTTATATTTAAAAATGCATTCCCAATTAATAAATTTTTAAAATACATAGATAACAGTTCTTTGTATAAACTAAAAGCGGATGAAAAAATTAATAATGTATTATGTTATCATATACAATTAAATATTCCGCCATCTAATGAGCCTGATGATTTTGCAATAGAATTGAATAATGAATATCATATCTGGATAAACAAAACTGATTTCATACCAATGCAATATTCTATTACTTTAGATAGGATTATGAATAATGATAGCGTAACTCAATACGATAAATTGGTATTAAATAAGTATGAGTTGAATAATTTGAAAGATGAATCGGGTTTTGAGTTTAAAACAATTCCAAATTACATAACACTTAAAAATTATATGAAATGTAAAGGTCCTGCTGCTTTGGCTAAAGATTCTCTAGCTCCGGATTGGAGTTTAATGTCAACAACTGATGAAGAAGTAAGATTAAAAGATTTGAGAGGCAAGCTTGTTTTAATTGATTTCTTCTACAAATCATGTTATCCTTGTAGGTTGGCTCTACCGGCATTGCAAGCATTGAATGAAAAGTATAAAGATAAGGGTTTAAAAGTTATTGGTATCGACCCTTACGATAAAAAAGACAATGAAATTATAAAATTTCTTCACAAGAGTGGAGTAAACTATACTGTATTGTTTGACAACAAAGATGTAATCGATGATTATCATGTTTCGGGTTTCCCAACAATGTATTTAATTGATAAAACAGGAAAAATAATATACACACAGGTAGGTTATAGTAAAGAAGTTGACGAAAAACTTGAAGAAATTATAAAGAAGAATCTGTAATTTTTCTTATATATTTATAGGGTTGTAATTAATATTTATGAAACAGAGTGTTTGTATTTTTAATAATTAGGCACGACATTTATGTCGTGTAAATATAATTAATGAATTTGGCCTTAAGGCCAACAAACACTAAATCATATTCCAACGCCCCCCTTCGACTATGCTCAGGGACCTTTTGACGTTGGTAATCATAAAAAATAAATTAATTTACATTTTTATCAAAATATGTGTAACATTTTTACTTTTTTTGAGTCTATATATTTAGTAACTTTGTACTAATTATTTTTAATCTATTTATTAATAAATAAAACCATCATGAAAAAGATATACATCATTTTAGCTTTAGTAATAATAAGCTTAACAACAAAGGCACAGTATTGCGATTCCAATCTATATTCGGTAGGATGTACAACATCTACTTCTGTTGAATATAAATTAGACTCTTTAAGTTTTGGATTTTTAAATAATATTAATATTCCATGTGTTCAAAATACTGGACAGTTGTATAATTCCGAAATCCAAAAGTACTCATTTTAAAATCCAAAAGTATCACTTATTAAATATTTTTTAAACACAATTTAAAAAGGCAGCCGTTAAGCTGCCTTTTTAATTAGATTGGATAATTTGCTGTCAACACCTCAATCTTTCTTTTCTGAAGCTTACTAGCACTACAACGCATCTCTATTTGTCTTGTATGCCATCCAAATTCTTTAATAAATTTATTAAGTATAACACTAGGAAAGCTTGACAATAGAAATTTACCTTTAATAGAACTGAGTGTTCTTAAAAGCTTCTCATAATCCTCTTCACCATATCCATCATAATGACCTTGGCAACTATTTATATATGGAGGATCAACATAAAAGAACGCTTTCTCAAAATCCCTTGAGAAGATCACATAATTAGCGTCAGCACATTCAATCTGTACTGATTGTAGCCTTATAGCTAAATCATCAGTAAAAGCCTCACGTTTATTAGTAATCTTCTTTGAAACTTTATTATCTGTACGCTCATAACCCCAACTTGCAGTTATTATGCTATTCACTGATTGATTAGCCAACATCCAAACAGCCCATGCTCTTTTAGCCTCCGAAAACATGTGAGGGTTCTGAAAAACTATCCATGCATCATTATGCTGTAAACGACTATGAAGACTTATCCTAACCATCTTCTCAATAGTTGGGAAGTCCTCTTTTACTACCTTATAAAAATTAATGATCTCCCTATTGGTATCATTTATCACTTCAATTTTACTAGGTTCTTTCCCAAAGAACACAGCAGCTCCTCCACAAAATGGCTCACAATACAAGTCATGTTCAGGTATTAACTCTAAAATTGTCGTACATAATTGTTGTTTGCCTCCATAATACGTTAGAGGAGGTCTTAATATCACTTTCATTTTCTGCTTCATTTTTTTATTCGTTATTATTAAATTATTAGTACTTTTGCAGTCTACCACAGTATTATTAAAATTAAAAAGGTGACGACACACCTACAAAGGCTTAGCCTCTGCTTGGTGTGTCGTCACCTTTATTATGTAGTAGCTGTGGTAGGCAGCTACATAAAGTAGGGGCTTTTTAAAGCTCCTAAATCTTAAAACTTATTCCGTCAAGATAAGCAAGTGCTGTACTTGCATTTGTTAAAAATACATTACCTGAAGAATCTATTTTTATAGTATTGCCTAGAAAATGTCTATCGTTTACTGGTCTGTATCCAGTAGGCAAATTAAATATAGCAGTGGTATTACTCCCATTTGCATAAGCCCACCCTTTCAAAAATATAGTCCCAGTAATATCTTTATTATAACCACACGGCTCACCACCATTTGCATAGTTTACCCATGAGTTTAAAAGTAATGGCGTTTGCCATCCTTCAGCTGCTAAATTTATCTTATTTATCAAATCAGTACCTGTAAGCGAATTCAGCACCTTATCTTTAAGATATAACGCATTCCATGGCATGTAATTTGGATTAGTATTAATATCTCCATAATAAAGCACACCCCTTCTTAATTCATAAGTATCCTGACTTTGCCTAACATATCCTGATGGGTCATTACTAATACTCAATTTCCAATAAACGCCATAACCATACTGCAATAAATTTGGAAGTGTTACACTCCCTGCAACTACTTTTAATATCTCCCCATTTAATGCAATATAACCATCAGTCCAGCTATAAATATTCCCATTAACTGCAATACTACAACCTGAAATACGAAAACTATCAGTTGGAGCAACTCCCCATGCTGATATTATTCCGACAAAAGAATCTCTAATTGATGCGTCAATAAATGCCAAGTCATCATTAAAGAGATTTAAACCTGCATTAATTTCTGTTTTAAATCTATCCATATTATAAACTTATTATATTGTAGCGTTTCCCAGCTAATTTATACATGTTAATATACGCTTGCATTTGTTTTAATAGCTTATTATTATTTGCTGTTAGTTGAAGATAAATGAATAAAGGCACTCTCACATTAAAATCAATAATGCTGTCATATTCTGACTTCTTCTTAATAGTTATGACTGTATTGTTTTCTGATTTTTTATATAATGTAATTAACGGATAACCTTCAGCTTTATTAAATATCTTAGTATAACTAATATTAGCCACATCCTCAATATATATCCCTACATTACCTCCGTTAAATTTATCATTCAAAAGCTTGGTCATATAAATAATCTGAGAATTGTACCTTAATTGTTCATCTATTTGAATTTTGTAATTAAATAAATCAGTATATAATACTTTTATAGGAATAATAAATACCTGTATTAATGCTAATAATTTATTTTTCAACAAAACATTAGGACAATTATTTGTAATCAAAATATTGAAATCAATACTATACATTTGGAGTAAAATTAAAAATTAATGGTGTGTATAATTGATATGATCCGGAAACTGAAATATAATTTTGTCCTGAAATTATATTATAATTAGAAGCATTATGAGCTTTTGCTTGTACATTATTGAACCAGATATCTACTACACCAGTTACATTTTGTAATGCGTCAATACATTTTGTCTTGTTAAAGACACCTCCATAAGTAATTCCTTGCAGATAAACATTAAGAGCAGTAATTATAGGTGTACTGCCGTCACTAATTAGCGTACCATCATTATTCATCACTAATGGATCATATATTATATTTGCATCAAACAGTATAAAATCGGGATCATAACTTATTACAGAAATATTAGTACCGGCAAACTTAATGGAATTAATATAAGCTATAAAAGAAGAAAGCTCCCCGGTTGATAATTTCACAGGTATCCCTCCTGATTCTTTAGAAACTTTAATTATTAATTGTCCAAATTGCTCTGAAACTGATACAAATTTAATTAACTGTTTAGTAAGATCAAGAACTGAATATTGAAATTTATTATTAACCCAATTTAAATTATATCCATATTGCCATAATAAGCACTGGTTAAAATACCATCTAATTGTACCGGGTATTAAATTTTCCAAATCAGTTTCAACTTCCGATTTATGTTGATCAAATAATGTCTCTAATGTAAATGATGCTAAAGCAAATAAATAAGCCCACAGTTTAAACAAAGCCGTAGCACTCACACTTTGTAGAGATGTAAGCGTAGTATCTGCGTTCTTAGCAGCTATTATGTTATTGTAAATATCATTAATCGATCGTGCCATTTATTTAATTATTACATAGTAGGTAATTCAGACTCTTCTTCTTTACTTTCTTCAGCTATTATAGCATCCTTGATTTCATTTAATCTTGCAAGTTCATTCACATGATCAGCTATCTTTTTTGAAATCACAAATTCAATTTCCAATTTTGAATAAATTACTTCAAATTTTGGAATTTGAATATCTTTATCGTTCACATCTTTTATTATCTCTATGCTATTTATTTCGTAATAGCCCTTATTTACTGTTTTTTTAGCTATAAAACTCATTATTATTCTATTAAAATTAAACTCCCAAATATTGTAAACTTAAGTTCAAATTTCTTTGCATTAAGTTAAAACTACTAATAGCACCGCCTGAATTATAAATAACCCAAATTTCTAAAAAATCATTTTTATTTAGTCTAAGTTGTCCACTTAATGCAACTGTACTAAGTTGCTTAGTATTCAATGTCTCACTATTTACCAATGAAGTCACCATACTACCATTCAAATAAACTACATAATCCAAATCAATATTATTTGCAGTAGGTAAAAAACAACCTGAAAAATTTATCTGATACAATCCGGCTTCATTAATAGTAATTTTATCATTTGATTGATCAACTTGCATATTACTATAATCACCATTGTTTAAAAATCCCGTTAATTTTGTCCAGGTATAATCATTTATTGTATCATAATAAGTACTACAAATAGCATAAATCGAACTATATATACCTTTATCAAATACATAGCCATTTATAGCATTTACATTTGCATCTGAATTTAAATTCCCTGAAGCATTTACATCACCTGCTATATTTGCATCTCCATTTTCACCATTACCAGCCTCTGTTTTTATGTTTCCTTTAACATTAAATCTATTTATTAAGGTATCGGTATAAGCATATCCAACTCCAATTTTACCGCTATAGCTAACAATCATTCTTATATAATCACCTGCTACTAATAATAAATTGGCAGTTGACTTTCTTGCAGCTATTACTAAGTTGTCAGTACCTGTTGTACCGCCTCCGCATTCAACAGTTGCTAAACTGGCATTAGGCATTCCCCAGGCATGTGTGCCCGAAACACCACTTCCCATTTGTCCGAATGTCACATATCTATTACCATCTGCTATTACTATTCCATAACACATAGCAGCATTACCGGTGCTCGTATTTTGTATCTGGAATCTAAACTGTCCGTTTACATTACCTTCTATTTCCAAAGGATAAGCTGTAGGAACTCTTCCTATGCCTAATCGTTTATTAGTTTCATCCCAGTTTAACGAACAGGTAGTCCAAGCTGTCCCTGAACTGGTATACCCAAATTTACCACTAGCCGGATAAACCATTCCTCCACCCAACGAATCATCAGTTGTAAGTATTCTAACTGAAGTACCGTCACTCTTCTTCATCCACAAACCCGTTGCCATGGCATACAAGCCCCTAAAGCCTGACGGAATAGTTTCCGCCAAGCTCGTAGCCAGTTCTTTTAATACTTGAGTAGTTAGTTTTTTCATTTAAATAATTAAATCACCAAATCACCAATCGCTAAATCTTATCTTCCAATTATAACTATATATCCTGTTATATTTGCATTCATAGTAACGGTTACATCACCGGATGCAGTTACAATCGAAACATCTGCTTCTACTAATAATGAATTACCTCCCGAAGTTTCATAAATTTGAACTATAGGAGCTAATCCACAACCATGTGTTGCAGCATTTATAGTTATATTAGCCTGTGCAGTAAGAGATGTTTTAAAATATTTAGTCTTAGTATCAGCATAAGTTTTTGTAGCTTTTTGTGTTGCTAATTTTGTGTCACTATTATTTGCCAGTGCTCCATCAGTATCAATAACGCCTGCCATAAAATCAGCAGTCTCAAGGTTGCTAATACTATTCCCAGCTCCATTAGCATCAATAGTTTTATTGGTTAATGTTGCTGCAACTGCTTTCTGTACAACCGTTGCATCTATAGCCACAACATTTCCTGTTACAGTTATACCTGTACCTCCAGCTACAGAACCTGCCCCTGACAACTGTGCCCATGCTAAAGGTGTAGTCCCTATAGTTATTGGAGCATTTGTACTACATGTCCATTGTGTATCAGCATTCACCGTGCCTTCCTGAACCATTACAGTTGCATTCATCATTTCAACAGCACTATCATTGTCAAAAGCTCTGCTCCATGCACCAGCAGCCACTACATATATCCCATTATCATAAGCATTTGTTTGAGCTTTCAACAAAACCCTATCACCGGCTATTAGTACTACACCATCTATTGTCTGCGTTCCACTCAATACGATATTAGCAGCTAATGAGGCAGCTCTTACCGATGCTTTCCATGCTATACCTGTAATTTTGTTATCCACATAGTTTTTAACAGCCTGTTGAGATGGAATTTTTGATGCACTGCTTGCAGTTAAATTAGCATCATTATCCAAATCAGCAGCTTTCAACTGTGCATCATTAGTAACATTTCCCAAACCTACCTGTGTAGCAGTTGTAGCATGTGGATTAGCTGTTGATGCAATATGAGTATCAATCTGAGCATGGGTATTTGAACCCTTATTCATCAGATTGGTATGGTCTATTTTAGTATCATCAATAGTCAGCGTTATAGTTGCACCGTCAGTGGTTACTGTTAATTTGGTGTTTGCACTGTTTAATGATTTAAATTCCATCGCCCCGGCATTCAAACCATATATTGCAGTACCTGTTCCAATGTTCGAAGCACTTGGAGTAGCCTTCAAACTTATCCATGAAGTACCATCATAATACCTGAAGAAATTTAATGCAGTATCAAAATATATTTGTCCTGCTGTTGGAGTTGCCGGAGCAACTGCCAAATTTTGAACTTTTGCGTTCTGAATTTCATTCTGATTGAAATTGAACGATGCGTAAATTTTACGTGCCATTTATATAAAATTAAAAGATTAATTACAAATTATTGTTCCCGATGTTCTACCTGTCCATGTTACCAGAACATTATTTCTATCAAGGTATGTCTCCTGAGTTGTAACAGCTCTGTTGCTACTATCCATTACAACGATACTAGGATATTTATTCATATTATGATTTACAGTTATACTGTCAACATCATTAAATGCCATTTCAAAAGATGAATTACCCGAAGAAATATCATACCCTTCCTCTGTCCTTACTATAAATTTATGTTGAGAATAGCTATATATACTATATCCAATAGGTGTATCAGTTAAATTCCACGAACCTCCCATCCATTCAGCTATATGAAATGTATCTGTCATAAAATACCTGTCTCCAACATTCATCCTTGATGTTGGAAGTTCAGTTGCAATTGAAAGCACAGGTTTTACAATAAAAATATTCAATTGAGATACGTCTATTCTCGACAAAAACAAGCTTATCAATTCGTCAACGGGTATCAGATCTAATATCTGACTAATTGTAGCAATTGTAGGAATACCATTCTTAATTACAATAAATTTATGAGAATTTAAAAGATTATTCTCTACCGCAATTTCTGCTATCTCTTTATATGTATATTCGTCCATTTATTATTAATTATTATTGAATGTCAAAACAACTTCACCTGCATAAACAGGAATAACCCCACCAAATGTTATAATAGTAAATGGTATTATATTTATTATTTCAACATATTTACTAGTTGCAGGTCGTATACCTTTATATTTATAATAATCTACTATCTCTTGATTTATAATTTTACTATCATCAATATTCAATAAAGTACCAGGACCCAAATTGCCTGTGATATCACTTATCTTATTAGCGTCAGCTATATAAAATACCCCTTCATAAGAACCAAGTTCTTGTAGTGAAATATCCCACAACGATTGACCTGCCTGTACTATTATTGCCTTTATCATTTCTTTAATTTTCTTACACCTTTAAATACTTATTATTCATATTTAGCATCAATATATAGTTTCCCATTAAGCATATTAGTTGAATTAACTTTCATCCCATCTTGTGTAAACTGATAATTTATTTCATTCATCATAGCATTAATATCTTCATTATTCAAAAAATCCTCAATCCCTACACCTAGTTTTGGATTTTGTTTCCATTCACCCTGATGTGTAATTAATAATAATTGTTGATGTTGACTAGTACTTTCACCAATCACTAAGTCACCTTCCACTATTAGTAAATCACCATCAGTATCTAAAAGTATATCGGTCATTAGTGTTTTATTTTTTCATCCTCAATGTCACCAAAGTCCTCTTTCACAGTTATAGCAGCAAGTAGTGGAGTAAGTGAAGCTTTAAATGTTCCTCCTGCACTATCAGCAGCAGCATTTTTCAAAGCATTTATTACACTATCTATCCTAGCACTCATTTTGTCAAGTTCCTGATGAAGTACATCCGCTTTTGAAATAGTATTTAAACCATTATTAAACACTATCTCATTTTCATTTAAAACAACATTTGTATTTCCAATTACAATCACAATTTTATCAATCTCGCTAACCTGTATCACATAAATTGAATTACTATTTGTGATCCTGCCACAAAGTACAACACTATCAACCTTTGGATACACAACCACTCTGTTACCTGTATTATCAATTACAGCTCTTAAATTAACATCAGTATAGTCACCATCAGCACTTACATCGCAATAATCATCATTATAATTCACCGATGTAACCACAGCAGGAAACAACACATCATTAGCCGTTATCTGTAGCAATAATTTCCTTAGTTCTTCTTCCGCTTTGCTCATTATAATATTCTTCCCTTTATTTTAATTCCTAAAAACACCAAAAGAAGTACCAATCCAATAAGTCCTATCCAAAAGAAGATCTTCTGAAACAAACTCATTTTAATTAGTATAATAGTTTCTGCCTGCTTACTTTTTTGGTATGATGAAGTTTCCTTTACAGGGACAAACACAGTATCATGTACCGTTTTAGTCTTATAATTAAATTTACCATCATTAAAGGATGTCTCAGTCTGAACACCACTAGTTTTAGTTTCACTTGTAGCTGCCATTATTACATGTCCCGTAGTATCACACCTAAACCACGCCCAATACCAGGTACTATCAGATGGAGTCACCACAGGCACTAATTTAATCTTTTCAACATAACTTGCACTATCACTCTTTGAAGAAGAAGTTACCTGAGCAGTCCTACAACCTGTAAATATCATCAATGTAAATGCTACAAAAACAAGCATGAAAATTATAGCAACGAATATTTTTTTCATATTATTAATTGTTAAATCACCAAATCATTAAATCACTATATCGCCAAATTAAAACACCATTACTTTAGAACTTGTAAGTGGGTCATCATAACAATCATTATGATTCCAATTAACTTTACCTTCAATCCTTATTTTAAAAGGGAATTTATTAGCATTAGCTATAACTCTTTGTCGTGTTTGTTCAGCAGGAATACCAGGAACATCATAATCACATCCTGAAAAATTAGCATGTGCTGACATATAAAGCAACCCATGTAAAGTTTTATCTTTACATATTGCACATATATTGCACCTTCCACCACGTTCGGTAAATGGACCGCCTTTGTGCCAATTATTAATAATCATCCCTTCAGCGAATATTTCAAATCTTAAAATGTATAACATTTGTAAAAATTGAAGGTCAAAAAACTGCCAACTCTTTTCTCCAAATTCATTAAAAACATGAGGGCAAACTAATTCCCTAATATCAAAATGTTTCTTTAATTCCGCAATTATTTGCGGTCTTGTCATTGTCATATCCATAACTTTAAACTTTTGGCTGTTCAATTGTAGATTCGTTATTATCATTACTACCTATCAATTTTCTAAATGAAAATTTATCCATAGTGTCTGATCCTAATGCGATACCTATTACAGTTACTATACCCATAATTAATGAGTCTGAAATTTTAAGCTCTTTTTTTGTAGCTATAATAAAAACAACTCCTAATATTAATGATAATATTATTGCTATTACAGGCTTCATACTAATATTGCCTCTTTCATCTTTAAATAGGCTAATAAAAAATTCTTTCTTTGTCATTTTACTTATTTTTAATGTATTATTACTTTATGCATCCAATTTTATTCCGATACTCAACTTCCTTCTTCCACCATTCATTCCAAATTCAACTTCAGTACTCTCTGTAAAATAAATTCCTCCACGATCACGAAACAAAGGATCTGTCAGATCCGCTGCATAACCGGGTTCACTATAAGGTTTCAAAAAACAATTGATAGTACCCCTATAACCAGAATATTTATATCTTTTAATCTCTGTTTCTGCCAAAGTTTGTAGTTGTTTAATATCAGTCACATCATAAAAGTACAATGTGCGTATCTCTCCCGATTTATCGCCAATGGTAGCTTCTATTTTAGTTCCACTCCTTTGCATAGAAATAGCTTTAACCTGAAGTTTTACGTCCTCTGCATTTTGCCATTTCAGGTCATCAGCTTTTATTACATTATGTCCGTTTACCAACTTCACACTTTTAGATATATTTTTGGTATAAGCTAATCCGCAATAAATAGTATTATCCTGATTAAAATATATCGTTAATCCATATTTATCTTTAAGCTCCTGAAGTACCCATAAACAAGTCTTATTATTAGCTATAAAATTTACAATAGTTATATCTGGTATATCACTACTTAATTTAAAATTACATTGTAAAGACAAATATTGTAATATATCTTTTACTGTTGTTTTTCCACATGATTTTGTGATGCTGATTGATTTTAAAGGATAAGTCCAGTCTTCACATTCAATCTCCAAGGGTGTCTTAAAATTCAATCTGCTTATAAATCCTACAAATTCCTGAATATATTCACCATTATATCCAAGTTTAATTGTTATAGTCTGCCCTACCTTAAATTTTTCTTTCAGTTGAACTTGCTCCAGTTTATTATTAGCAAGTCTCATAAAAGCAGTCAATGGTAATTTCACAACAGCAGTATCAACCAAAGCAAAAACAGAACGCTTGATTTTAACATCATTCACGCTCCGCAAAACTATTTTGCCATCAATTAATATTTCACTGTTTAACCAAAAACCCATGTTATTTATTTATTTTGTGATATTGTGATTTAGTGATTTAGTGATTTAAATTTTCGTAATTCGTAATTCGTAATTCGTAATTTTTAATTCTTAATTTCCAACTCTAAATATCTATCCGATTTTAGTGAGATTTCAAATACCTGTGCATTTTCAATCCCTTGCATATTCAACGGCTCTAATCCGGTAATTAGACAATTATCCTTTGCCTGCAAAAATGCATCAGTAAATGCACAATCAATCGTAAGTATCTCTTTCAATTTATAAAGATCATTCATGGTATACAACCAGTCTTCAGGATAACTTCCATCTTCATTAATAACTGTAAAAATTATCTTAAGACCCCAATCCTGGACATTTATAATCTCTTTTACCGTTCCTTCAAAATCAGTCATTGGAGTTTCTATAATGGTTTTTTGTCCTGTAATATTTACAAGAGCATTCGGAAGATAAATATCATTCAAAAATACAGGCATAAATTCCCATACTCCAAGTTTATTCATCATATACAATGGCTTTCCCATTTTACTCTGAGCAGTATCTTTTTTCCACCCAATTGTTATTTTATCTGGAAAGTCATCAGCTACCATTCCTTTCGGATCATCAATTAGAGGCAAAGGAAAAGGCAATCCAATTGTTCCCCTTGTCATACCTAATATTGTATTCAAATCATAAACTTCCATTATTTCATTTATTATTTTATTTATCTTCCAACAACAGCATTCCCACTATTAATAACTCTCAACATAAGTGCTACCATTTTTTTCTCAACTTCATCAGAGCTCTCATTTAAAGTTTGTGAATGGATATTTAAGCTATCCATTAATTTACCTAAATTTATAGTAATATTAGTTGGTCGTGATCCTCCTGAAGAAATACTGTCTTCATTTTCCTTATTAGGATTTTTTTTCTTAGGGTTACCAATTTTATTTAAAGCTTTATTTGGCTCAAATATATCTAATGGATTTGATGCTCCCTCTTTTTTTCTAATAGCCCAAACTTGCATACCGCTCATAATTTGGGCAGTTTCTTTAACTTTATTTTGAGCTTTAGCTATTTCAGCAGCTCTATCAAAACTATCTTTCTGTAATCTGGATAGTCCTGCATTTGCAGCATCTTTATTCCATAAACTTTGCAACTTATACCAACCCTTTTCAATGATTTCAAATCCTGAAATAAAAGCATCTTTTAATTCAAGCCAAATCAAAACAGCACTATCTTTAAATAAAATCCAACCAAGCTTCATGTAAGTCATCACATTTGTCCAGGTTTCACCAAATCCGGTAAAATATTTTGTCACTAATATAACAGCAGCAACTATAGCAATAATTGCTAAAACTATCCAACCTAATGGACAGGCAAACAAAGCTAAATTTACCTCCCATTGAGCAATTGCCCATAACTTTTTAGCAAAAGCTACTATACTTAATTTTGCAGCTAAAACAGTTGCCACTATACTTAAATAATTTACAGCTAAACTTAATATGCCAATACTAGTAGCCAATATAATAGTCCACACTTTATTTTCAGTAAACCAAACAACAACTTTTGAGACTACTACAATTACAGTTTTAAATATATTAGCCAATTTAACAAGAGCCGGAGCTAATTCTGCTTGAACTTTTACTAAAGCATCACCCATTGTTATTTTAATACTATCCATAGCTTTATGGAATTTAGCCAATGGATCAGCATCAAAAGCAGCCTTGGCAGCACCTCCAACTTTTTGCTCTATAATATTTAACAATTGTAGCCTTGCTGCTGCCTCATGACCATGTTTTGCTAAGCTCTGAAGATGGGCTACTATTTTAGGATCTATTTTTAACTGCATAGCTAGTCTTCGTAACATCTCAGGATTGTTAACAGCTTTAGCTATTGCATTACCTGCTTCACCTAATCCCATTCCAAACTTAGTAGCCATATCAGCACTGGCTGTAACTAAACGTTGCATTTCCCCCTCTCCTATATTGCCAACTAATCTAATTTGAGATTGAAGACCTAATATTTCAGATGCTGAAAATTTCACACCCTTAGCCATATTTTTTGAGCCTTCAACTATTTTTTCAAAAGCTTCCTGAGAAAATGTACCCATGTTTTGCATGGTATTTGAAAGTTGTGATTCTGCTAGATGTAAATTATGTGTTTTCTCAACTCCACTTTTCATCATCTCAAACATTTCAAACATTCCTCCACCTAAACCTAATGCTCCGGTTATTTTACCGATCATTCCCAATGAATGTCCTGTCTTTTCTCCTTGCTTTTGCAAATGTCCTAATTTAGTTAAAGCAGAATCGGAATTCGTTCCTATCTGCTTTAACTTTGCACTCATTTTATCCTGTAGTGAAATGACATATTCAAGTACGTGTGACATGTTTTTTTGTTTTTAAACTTTAAGTACTTTAGGCACTTTAAGTACTTTAAGTACTCCCTTTCTCTTGTTCCCTTATGTATTGCAATTCTTTATAACGCATCGCCCATTCTTCATCTGTCAGGCTGTCCGGGTCGGCAATGTGCATATAGTAACGAAGCTGTGCATTAGCTATCCGCAACCATTCTGTTTTTTCTACCCCGGAAGCCTTTACAAGTTTACCAGTTCTGCATCCTTTATTTCAATCATATCGGCTATCTTAGCACTTGCACTTAAAAATAAAGTGTCATCTGTTTTTATAGCTTCACTACCTCCAAGCCAGCAATTATTGAGAATAGTTTCATTAAATTTAAAAGGATCCTTAGTCCCAAAACTAGAAGCATAGCTCAACGTTTTTCTATCAACAGGTCTTAAATAACCAATATGACCATCAACAATAATTCCTGTAACCTTTTTATGCTTCTTTTTCCATTCATCAATTTGTTCTTGGCTTACCTGTCCAATAAATTCGTCTTTTTCCATAATTGTAATTCTTAATTTTTAATTGTTTTCAAATTTAAGTGCTTCTTACGATAATGTATTATATTCAATATCCAAACCTTCCCATGGTAATGTTATTTCCATGTCAAGATCACCTTGCTTAAGTGCTTTTTCAAGCTCTTTAAACTTAATCCCTTTGCAAACATCTGTAATTACTATTCCGTTTTTTTCATAACAGATAGTAATATTAGTAGATGGTAAATGTAAAACATTATAATTTGGATCAATTTCCTGAGCTTTTAAAATAGCAGCTTCAATTTCACTTTGACCCAGTTTTATTTCACCCTCATAACTTTCATTGCCTGATTGTAGAGCTAAAGGTTTACTTCCACGCCCATAAATTGGTTTTAACTCTTGTTTTGCTTTGTATTTTATCTCTAAAATACGTATTACAATTCTACCTAACCATATAATTGAAATGTCTTTCCAACTATACTCTTCGCTATTAAATTCCATATTATGTTGTTTTAAATGGATTATTATATGAAAGTGAAATATCTATTTCTTTACTATATCCTTTAGGCACTAATTTTATGCTCATAGCTATAACATTACTTGAAAGTAAATTTTGCTTAGGATTTATAGTTGCTACTGCTTTGCCACTTAAGTTGGCATTCATATTTTGATTTAGTGCATTTTCAACTTCAGCTTTCCAACTTGCTATTATTCCAGCACTAATATAACCAGTAATAGGATCGACGTCAATATCATCATTAAGCTCATTCACTAAAGTAGCATAAGCTATAACAGCAGCTTTATCTATTACTCTACCATTTTGTATGGTATTATAATCATCACTATCAGCAGTTGCTGTTATATCATTACTGATATAAAAACCTGATTTACCGTAAAAATTTCTAAAGAATACATAACCTTTACCATCAATATTAGCATCCCAAGAAGCCTCCATAGAATTCACAGCTACACCATCAGGGAAACAGGCTGCAATGATTCCCAAATCGCCGTCCTTAACCCTAGCACCCGAACGTTGAACAGGAATAGCTGCATATCTTCCAAGTACTATACCTACTTGTACCATATTAGCAGCCGAACTGCCCAACAATACTTGTACACCACGATTTGCCCCAGCTTTTAACGACAATGTACCCGGAGCTGTTGTAACATACCCCTGTCCACAAATAAAAGCTCTGAAAGGTTTATAAGCTGTAGCATATATCGCTCTTGTAGCTTCTAGTTTACCAATAGCTGTAAAACAATCATCGTCTACTCCACCCGAATTAACCGTATATACAGATGTATATCCAGTTGCAGGTTTTTTTCTGTTAACACCTAACAATCGTATTCTTCTGGCAGCAGCATCAAGTAAAGTTTTTATTGAAGTCCCAACAGTTGTATTATCACACAAAGCACCAAGTAAGGTAGCATCAGTAATTAACATTAACCATAATTCTGAACCGTTACCAGCTTGATTATAGAAATCCTTTACATCAGCATAAGCTATTGGGTTGTTGACTGCCGTAAAACCTATATTTAAAAATTGTTGCCACGAAAATAACTGAACTGGTGTTGCCAAAGCTAAACCTGTAGCGCCACTACCTGCCGTTATCGCTGTACCCGATACAATCAATCCGGCTACACCATCATCGGTTGTAGTCGTTTTTCCTAAAGTACCGTTTCCTATTGTAATTACTACTTTTGGAAGTCCCATTTCTTACCTATTTATTATTAAAATTTCAGTTTTTGGAGCTATGATTTTTTGTTGTCTTATTGCATCCTGTTTGTCATAAAATGGCATCCCATCAGATGTTATATAAAACAAATCCACATGAGGATTATAATCAAAATAAGACTGCATTTTCACCCTTAATTCAGCATTTTCAACTGTATTGCTCCCTCCCATTTCAGGGGAGGGTTGGGGTGGGGTTCCGATCAGTTCAGCCTTTTTAGCAGTCAAAGCATCCAACAAAGTAGCTGCCTTCATATCTGGCACTTCAATATTCAATTCTTTAACCAATTTTTTCATAGTCTGATAATCCGGACTATTTGTTTCAATGTCTAAAACTTTCAGTTTTTCTTCAGCTTCAGCCACTGTTGTAGTATCCTCTTCTTCAGTTTCTGTATTACTCCCACCTTCGGTTGCTGAGCTTGTCGATTCTTGGGTTGCTGAGCCTGTCGATTCTTGGGTTGCTGAGCCTGTCGATTCTTCGGTTGCAGAGCCTGTCGAAGCATCATTTGTCCCAACTATCCCATTATTCTCCTCTCCTTTGGAGAGGTCGGGATAGGTCTTTTCTGTATTTTCGTCTGACATAATTCTTAATTTTTAAATCACCAAATCACCAAATTACTTCCTAAATATCCACTTATTATAGTTAATCTTTACACTACCTTTATTCCTAGTTATTGATTGCCTATAATAATTATATCCATTTTTAGTCGTAAATAATGGACATTGTACCAAAGTATCGGATTTTGAACCTGCCCATGTTGCAGTTCCTAAAGTGGTATAAGTAGTATCAGCCAAAAAATATTTTGCCTGAAATTGGATAGTTATATTAAAAGTATCAGTTGTAGCTATTTTTGACAAGCTAATAAGTTGATTACTGTAAACAGCATCATTCTTATTTGGATTTACCATCATACTCCATGTCGTTTTTGCCGATCCTACTGTATCAATAGTTCTAATACCATTATACACAAATTGCCAATCAGTATTTTTTAATTTAATTGGAGTTTGAGCTTTAACACTAAATGTAAATGCAAAAGCCATTAAAATTGATAATACTATAAACTTTTTCATTGTCTTTATTTTGTTTTAAATTATTAATTCTTAATTCTTAATTTTATTATTCTTTCTATCTCTTTTAAATCTGTTTATTCCGTTAATAATTGTTATTCCTCCTGCTATTATTCCTATTATCCAAGCTGTATGTTGTAGTGCGACATTTGCAAATTCCAGACTACCAAAATGCATTTGAGTCATTATTGTACCTAATAAAGTAGAACTTACTGATGTTATTCCTGTTTTGCTAGGATGACTCAAGAATTCTATTACTTTCTCAACTATTATATCCATTCAATTCGCAATTATTTGTAGTTCTCAATTAGTTTAACTTTAAAGATAGTTTCAAAACAAACATACTCTTTATCATATTTCGGCTTACCTTCGTTTATCCTTTCAATATAACTGAATCCTATGCCATTTAAACCATTTACACTTGTAAATACATCATTGTTTGCATCAAGCATATTTAAAGTATCATCTTCAGCTTCCGATTCATCAAAAGTATTCTGTGCATTTGCTAAATAAAGGTCTATTTTTATCTGTCCTTCGCCCTCCTGAGCTTTTGTGCTGTATTCTTTCCATCTAACATCACTAATCTCAATTAATACAGCAGGCAATGGAACTGGTATATCTTCTGTGGGCTTTAAGAATTGTCCTTTTTGAAGGTCAATAAATGCCAAAGGAAGCTTTCCTTTTATAGCTGTTTTTATTGCTAAATAAAGATCTTTCTTTGGCATTTTTTGTCTTAAATTATTAATTCTTAATTGATTTATACGTTATCGTCAGCAGCTGCATATAGCATTGCACTATACTTTTCAGCAGCTCTTTGGAATCCGGCTTTAAACCTGTGTTGGAATCCGAACTGATGAGCTCTACCTTCAGGATTTTGACCAAATGCTAAATAAGCCATATCAAAATTACCCGATGCTCTGAACACCTCATTTTTGCAGAATACAAATCCACAGTCAACAACAGTAGAACCTAATGCAGAACCTAATGCAGCTTTTGATGAAGCATTCAAATCATATCCTACACCATGAGTATACATGTGTATCTTTATACCATACCAGCTTACAATAGTAGGATCTATAATTCCAACTTTTTGTTGAAACTGTATCTGACCTTTTAAGATTTCATTACTATTAATCAACTGCCACCACATTTTAGGAGGTAAAACTAAATTTCTATCAGCTTTGGGGAATTTAGCAATATCCATCTGAGCAGCCAAAGTTTGTATATCATCAATAGTTGCTTTTTTGAAACCCGTACCATCACTATCACCTGTAGTTGGCATAACAATTTTTAAAGCACCCGAACTTGTTGGAGTAAATGCCCATGCAGCAGCTAAAGCTTCTTTTAAACGTATTGCCTCAGCTGATTTCTTAGTGTAAAAACTTATTTTATCATACGGTAGAGTTGATAAATTAATATTTCTTATCTTATAGTTCTGGCTATCGTAAGTATCTAAAGCAATCGCATTAGGCGTTTCAGTTGGCTCTACACTATCTATATCAGTGGTCTGATTTAAATAAACTGCCGGAAAAGCACCTGCTTCAGCGAAATTTAATATTTGATATTCATTTACAAATTGCGATAAGTCCTCTGCATTGTCGAGCCAAGTGTTAGTCTCTATATAAACATCCTTTAAGTTTGCAATCCAAACTTCTTTATTTAAGCCCATGTTCATAGCACCTTCAGGTTTCTTTACAAAAGCTGAGGCAAAGGACATCGCTCCAAACACAGGTCCCAGTATGCAACTTATTATCATTGCGAAAATCGTTGCAAAAATAAATGATCCTAAAAAACTCTTTTTCATTTTACTTGTATTTAATTCTTATTCTTAATTTATTATACGTTAATTGATAATGGTAATTGATTAAGCTTCTTCAACTGGAAGAACACCTTCTTTTCTCATATTTTCTCTAGTTTCCAGCAATAGTTTTTTAAACTGATCAGGCTTTTCAGTTTCCATTTTCTGTAAACCTTCAAGATCCTTTTTATACCAATCCAAATAAGTCCATTTACTTTTGTCTTCAGCTTCTGATCCTTTAGTACCATCAAGACTTTTTACAAAATCTCCTAAACCTTCAGTACCTTTCATTCCTTCAAGTACTTTTTTAGTGCCTTCATAATCTGCCTCAGCAGATTTGGTGTAGAAATCAAGTTCTTTAGCAGTAATAGCACCACGTTTCTGATGCAACTCTACCAATTGGACAGCCAATTGTTTTTTAGTGGTGCTCTGGTCATCTTTTGATGACATACCTTCCAATGCTTTTTTTGTACTATCATAATCCAGTACTGCATTTTTTTCAAAGAATTCTTTATTCTCATTAGTTATTGCACCTCTTTGCAAATGTGTGTTTACCAATTCAAGAGCCCTTTGTTTTTTTAGCTGTTCGTTTTCAGCTTTCAATTCTTCTTCTTTTGTCATGACATTCCTATTTTTATTTGAATTTTCGTTAGTATCAATTAAACTTAATTTCTTTTCTTCACCATTCTGTAATAATAATGTTATAGCATTTGCATTACCAGGAACATTAACTATTGATATTTCTAATAGCTCACATTTGGTTACAGTCGGGTATTTTTGTCCTGGTAATAATAAAGTGGGATCACTACTATCTTCAAGTTCCAACATCGACAATGAACATGCATTCATGTAACCTTTTGCATATTTATTAGCTATCATTACAGCTAATGGATCTTTCTCATCAAATTCTAAAGTTGCACTAAAGTTTTTACCTTCAATTTTAAGATCTTTCCATTTCCCTATACTTAAACTTTTGCCTTCATGCGAAACTAAGCATACAGGATTTTTTAAAAAATTCTCAGTATTAATACCTGATGATAGTATACGATAACCATATCTGTTTACCGACTCATCATTTATTAAAAATTTATGTTCTAAAGGCATACTTTTAATTCTTAATTTTTAATTCTTAATT
>CAIWDQ010000381.1 GCA_903911455.1 uncultured bacterium | reverse complement strand
TTAAAAAATATCTTTAAATCTTGTTTGTAAAAGAGATATTTATATTTTAATAGAATTGTGTTTAAGATTTCTTAACATTGTTAATACTAAAACAATGTTTTATTAATGTAATGACTAAATATCCTTAACAGCCTTCATCTATTTTTACACTTACTTTGCATCAAAAATATTTTAACCAAATTTTATAAACAAATGAAAAAACTAAAACTATTTAAAGGTATTAGAAACATGTATTTGTCGTTTCTAGTCTTTCTATTCAAGGTGTCTCCTGACAAATTTAGGAGAGCTATCTTCAAAACCCTAGCTACAGGGATGTTCTTAATAATGTTTTTGAGTGTAACAAATGCTCAGATTCAGTTTGTACACACTTCCGATCCTCATTATGGTATGACTCGGACTCGTTTCCAGAAAAATGCCAATGTAAATTCAACAGTGGTAAATGGAGCAATGATTGCAAAGATGAACAATCTTACTCAATTAACTTTCCCAAATGATGGTGGAGTTAATTCCGGTAAAAAAGTTGACAGTATTGATTTTGTTATTGAGACTGGTGATATTGCTACACGTTCTCAAACTTCAACATTAGGTTATCAGAGTGCAACTGCTTCATGGGCACAATTTACTAATGATTACATTAATGGAATTAAACTTAAGGATAAAACAGGGAATCCTACAAAACTATTTGTAATTGGTGGAAACCATGATGTTTCTAATGCAATTGGTTACTACTCTACTATGAATCCTACAAGAGATACGGCAGCAATGGTAAACATTTATAATATGATGATGCCAAGTCCTCGTCCTGCTGGAAATTATAATTATGCAAACGAAAAAATTCATTATTCTAAAAACATAGGTGGAATTCACTTTATGTTTGTATGTATGTGGCCTGATTCAGCTGAACGCGTTTGGATGGCAAATGATTTAGCAACTGTAAGTAGTACAACTCCTGTTTTCCTTTTTACACATGATCAACCATTAGTTGAGTCTAAACATTTTACTAATCCTAATGGAACTCACAACATAAATTCAACTGATAAATTTGAAAATGTTTTATTAGAAACATTTAAAGATGGTAACAATATCAATGCTAATTCTAATATCGAACAAAATGCTTTTGCTTCATTTGTGCAAGCACATCCAAATATTGTAGTTTATTTTCATGGTAACGATCATCAAAGTAAATATTATAAATATAATGGACCAAATAATAATATCGCAATTGATGTAATTGATGCTGATTCACCAATGAAAGGAATTGTATCATCAATAGATGAAACTAAATTATCTTTCCAATTAATTTCAATTGATACTATCTCAAAAGTATTAACAGTTCGCGAATGTCTTTACAATACTGATACCAATAATGTAAATACTCCAATAGTTTTTGGAAATTCTAAAACTATTAATTTTGATGTAGCTAATTATACTCAAAATACTACATCAGCAGGTACAAAAATATGCTCAGCCAGCGATTTACATTTAATGGATCCTTCATTATTAATTAATGACGGTGTTGCTTTCCAAACTTATCTTGCAAGTGATAGAAAACTTATAAAAGAAAGTGATGCTATAATGCAAGAACTTAAAAACAGAATTAATGAAGAAAAACCTGACATATTCTTAGTAACAGGTGATTTAACTAAAGATGGTGAAAAAATAAGTCATTTAAGAATGGCTCATTATCTTGATTCTATTGAAATGAATGGAGTAACTAAAGTATATGTTATTCCTGGTAATCATGATATAAATAATGTTAGTGCATGTAGTTATAATGGAAGTAACACAACAAAAGTTGACACTGTTTCTCCATCTGATTTCAAATCTATTTATAATAACTTTGGTTATGGAGAAGCTGTTAAAACTGATAGCGTTTCAATTTCATATCTTGCAAAACCAAAATCTAAATTATGGGTATTAGGAATAGATGTTTGCGAATATGATTCCAATATGGTTAAGGGTTACCCTGTTACTGAAGGTAGATTTAAACCTCAAACATATAAATGGGTTCTTGACAGATTAAAAGAAGCTAAAGATTCAAGTGCTGTTGTTATTGGTATGATGCATCAAGGGTTAACCGAACATTATACAACTCAAAGTATAGCATTCCCTGAATATGTTGTTTTAGGATGGGATACTATTTCTAAAAACTTTGCTAAAGCCGGTTTAAGAATGATGTTTACAGGACATTTTCATGCAAATGATATTACTAAGAAAACTAATACTTCAAATGCTTCTTTTGTTTATGATATCGAAACAGGATCAACAGTTACTTGGCCATGCCCTTACAGAGTAATGGATCTTAAAGGTGATAGTATATTAAGTGTAGTTACTAATCATATTCAAAATATTAATTACAATACCAATGGAATGACTTTCCAGAATTATGCTCTTAATTATTTAAATACAGGTATGACTGGTATTGTAAATTATCAATTAACAAATCCTCCTTATTCTTTAGATGCAGCAACAGCAGCTGCTGTAACTCCTCATGTTGTTAGTGCTTTTGCAGCTCATTATGCAGGTGATGAAACAATACCAGCTTCTGAACAAGGTTTTATTAATTATTTAAATTCAGTTGGACAAGCATCTTTAGCATATTCTTTAACAAGTATGTGGACAGATTTAACTCCAAGCGATAATCTTGTAAACCTTCCTTTAAGGAGTTCAATTGATTCAGTTAATATTATTGTTAATAATTTAAATCAAACTGATTATACTGTACCAAGCTGGACTTTATTCTTAAGAGCTAAAAAGACATTACAAACTAATCAGGATTCAGCAAGTGTTGCAAATATGTTAACTACCCTTTCTAAAATGAAATCTTCGTCAATGCCTTATAGCATTGTAATGAATATTAATAAAGATCCTAAAACTAAAATGGCTTTCAACTGGTTTACCAATGCTGGTGTAACTGGCGGACAAGTTCAGATAGTAGCTGGAAATGCAACAGATACTTTAGCTTTTTCAACTCCTTTAATGGTAGTAAGTGCAAGATGCGATTCAGCTAAAAATCTTAATTATAGCAATAGTGCTAATGGTTTATTGGCTTTAACAGGAATTGCTGATAATTCAAAGAAAACATATATGTTTAACAAAGCTTTAGTAAGTGGATTAACTCCAAATACACAATACTCTTTCAGAGTTGGTAAAAACGGAGCATGGAGTTCAATAGGCTCTTTCACTACTGCAAAAGCTACAAAAGAACCTTTCTCATTTGTTTATACAACCGATCCACAGGCAAACACTGATGCTATGTTCAATGTATCTCAAACTACAACTCATGCTGCTCAGGCTATGTATCCAAATGCTAATTTCTGGTTACATTGTGGTGATTTAGTTGAATCTTCAGGTTCTGCAAATTCTGAATGGGAATACGAACAGTTCTTCGAAACACAACAGGATATTTTTATGAAGAATCCTTTTACTCCTATTGAAGGAAATCATGATATTACTACAAATAAAAACTTTACTTACCATTTTAACACTGATTCTGTTGCATTTGATTATGCAAAAGCAACAACACCAGGTAGTCTATATTCTTATGTTTATGGTGATGCATTATTTATGCATATGACTTACGAAAATTACAGTACAACAGGTTATCTTGATTCATTAGCTGTTTGGATGAACAATCAGGTAAAAGCTAATCCAAATACAAAATGGAGAATAGCAGTTTATCATAAATGTATGTTTACTGGCAGTCAAAGTCATCAGAGTGATGCTGACGAAGTAACTGTAAGATCAAAAATGGAACCTGTGTATGATAGTTTAAAAATAGACTTAGCTTTCCAAGGACATGATCACGTTTATGAAGTAATGGGTCCTATCAAATACAAAGCATTAATTCCAGGTGCAGTTTCAAATCAAACTGTAGTAGCACCAACTGTACGTGATAATTTAACCGGAGTTTTAGGTGGAACATTTGATGTAAAACAAGGAACTTTATTCTTCTTAAACAATTCTGCTGGTCAAAAGAAATATGAACCTCGTACATTAGCTATGATGAATGCAGCTTTTTCTGCAACACAAGTTCCAAATTACTTTGGAATGTTTACCGGACGTTTTGGTCAGAATGGGTTACCTACTTTCAGTAATGTAACTATAAGTACCGATTCTATTTCAATAGCTACTTATTCTGTTAATAATGATGGAAGTACTTTCTTATTTGATGCATTTAATATTGTTAAATCATCACAGAACAATACTTGGAATGGCACTGCTGATAATAACTGGAACAAATCTGCAAACTGGTCAGAAGGAGTTACTCCTACACCAACACAGAATGTAGTTATTCCTGGTACTGCTACTAATATGCCTACTTTATCTTCTACAGGATATTGTAATAATATTACATTACAACCTAATTCTTCTTTAATTGATAACAGCAACAATTTAATTATCAATGGTACTGTTGAAGCACAATGTAATTTAACAAGTGGTAAATGGCATTTCGTTGCTTCTCCTGTTTTAACTGCTAATGGATATGCTTTCTCATATACTAATCCTGATAATGCAGGTGATACTATGTATCTTCAAAAATATAATGAAGGATGGAATGGTGTTGGTAATCCATGGGTTGATGTTGTAAATGGTTATACAGAACAATTGGCTCCAGGCAGAGGTTACGAATTATGGTCTACCAGTCCTGTTACTGTTAAATTAAAAGGTACAGGAATTCAAAGTACAGATGTTAGTTTCAATTTAACTTATACTCCAACTGCTTCATCTCCGGGATGGAACTTAGTAGGTAATCCTTATCCTGTAGCAATCAATGCTACTAATTTCAATACAACTTGGACGATGTCGAATATGGCTGCTTCTATTTATTTATGGGATCCTTCAATTGGTAACTATAGATTCTGGAACGGTACTGTTGGTAGTTTAGGTGGCATTATTCCTGCTTATCAATCATTCTTTGTAAAAGCTACAGCTTCTAATCCAGCGCTTACTGTTCCTGCTTCTGCTAAAGTTGTTGGTGGTACTTTCTATAAATCAAGTGTTACAAATCAATTAGTATTAAATGTTAAAGGTAATAATATGGAAGATGAATCATATATTTACTTTAATAATAATTCAACTACAGGTTTTGATGCTCAGTTTGATGTTGAAAAAATGTTTGGTGATGCCTCTGCTCCTCAATTGTATTCAGTTATTAGTAACAAAAATTTATCAATTGATGTATTACCTACAATTAATTCAAATGTTGTAGTTCAAATGGGATTAAAAGTTGGTGCAAACGGGACCTATAAGATTACTGCAAGTGATCTTAACAGTTTTGCAACAGGAACTACTATTTTATTAGAAGATACCAAACTAAATACTTTTAATGATTTAAATCAAAATCCTACTTATAGCTTTAATGCAAATACCAATGATAATATAAATAGGTTTAAGGTTCATTTTGGTGCACCAAATGCTATTAACACAATTAATGGTAATACTGGTGTAAGTATTTATTCTTATGATAATACAGTTTATATCAATAATGCTAACAATGAGCAGATAAAAGAGGTTGTTGTTTATGATTTATTAGGACATGTATTGATGACTAAACAAGGAATGAATAGCACAATAAATACTATTAAACTTCAATATTCTTCAGCTTATTACATTGTAAAAGTA
>CAIWDQ010000380.1 GCA_903911455.1 uncultured bacterium | reverse complement strand
CTGGATGGGATAATGATTATCTGCTTAAAATACTAAGAAATTAGATGCGTTTGCCCTGGGAAAGGACTCGTGCAAAAACAAAAAGGCACAAGAAAATATGTGACCACTCCTAAAGGAATGAATACAATAATTCATTCATTGGCTTTTATTCAAAAACAGTTACCTTCAATATTAGCCGCATCAAACAAAATATGTTGGCTCTTTTCTAAGATGTGATTGTTAGATAATTTTCCTACTTTTGTGCTAAATAAAAATGGTAATATGACAAAGATAGAACAGATAAAAGAATTGTTTCGTACCCTTAGCTTCGAAGAACAGAGACTTCTATTTGAAGAACTTAGCCCAAGTGATAGCATTAAACAGCCCATTAATAATAATCTCAAAACAATTACTAATTGTCTTTATTGTCAATCAAATTTGATTATTAAATTTGGTACAAGAAAAGATATCCAGAAATTTAAATGCAAAACATGCCATAAAATATTTACTACTAACACCGGTACTAGTTATTATCATTTAAAGAAGAGGGACAAATTTAATGAATATAAAGATTTGATGGAGCAAGGTTACATTCCTCTACAGAAAATAGCTGCAAAAATTGGTATCAGCATACAAACAGCCTTTGATTGGCGCCATAAAATTTTGTGCAATCTGAAGGAATCAAACACACAATTTGAAGGTCTTACTGAAATGGATGATGTATGGTTTTTATATAGTCAAAAGGGCAGGAAGGGATTGAAATATTCACGTAAGCGTGGAGGAAGTAAACGCAGAGGAGATAATAATTTTCAGGTGAAATTACTCATTACAGCAGATAGAAAAAAAAATAAGGATCTATCAGTTGTTAGAATAGGTCGTTTAAAAAAGTCTGACATAGAAAGAAAAGTAGGAGGACATTTTGTTGAAGGAAGTACTTTGATTTCAGATAAACATAGAAGTATTTCATCCTTTGCAAAATCAGAAAGAATAAGCCATGTGAGTTTTATATCTAAAAAACATACTGCAGGTGGAGATTACCATATTCAAAATGTTAATAATATTGCTTCAAGACTAAAGACATCTGTAAATCACCAACTTCGGGGAGTATCGACAAAACACTTGCAATGTTATGCAAATTGGTTCAAGTATTTAGAAGATAAAAAAAATGGAATTAAGCATAATATCCTTGATTGTACTTTAAGAAATAACAAACAAACATGGGACCAATTTACAAACCTTGAGGGTATCTATAAAAGATTCATTGAGAATTTATCAGTAAGAACATACCGATGCCCAGTAAAAAGGAAATGGACAACATCAATAAGCTATACATCAAGCAATTATAATGGAGCATTTATCTAACAATCATTTTTTAGAAAAGAGCCATACTTTTAAATCTTTGATATCATGTGCGGCAGTTTTGTTTTTATCATGCAACACATCCAGACATTTGATTTTTAGTTTTAAAGCTATTTCTCGTGACAGGCATTGCGGCAGGCTGTAACGGCTATCGCGTGTATTCACCGGGACTATGGCATCAAAATGTTTTGGGTCGATATCGTTACAACAAATTCTCACAAGTCTATTGAAGCAGGTTTGGTTATTGAAAAATTTGGCACCGTAAATCAATCGGGCTATGTCGTTGGATTTACCAGTCATACGACCTCTGAAAACATGATCAGAAATTATGGTATGGTAGGTTTTCATGATTTGTGATTTAGTATTTGGTTTGGAGTATATGTTCTGAGGTATTTGGTCTGAAATTTTTGTTTAAAAGAAGGTTATGAATGTGAAGTAGCAAATCAGTAAAGCTGTAAGGAATATCCCAAAAGAGGTAAGAGCAGTCTTCAAATAGCTGGTTAT
>CAIWDQ010000379.1 GCA_903911455.1 uncultured bacterium | reverse complement strand
TCTATATATAATTTTAATAAAATAAATTCCTGAAGTGTATTTTGAAGTTTTAATAATGGACTTTTCAATAAAATTACCTTTAAAAATTGATTGACTTAGCGAATTATAAATCTCAAAAGTAATATTCCCTTTATTCCCAACGTACTCTAAAGTTAATTCATCTTTAACAGGATTTGGATATGCATTAAAATCATCGTTAATCAAATCAATTTCATTAATAGCAGTTTGAATATAATTTAAAGCACATGATTTTTGATAGCAATTAGTTGAATCTTTAACTAATAAATAGTATGTACCATTTTGAGTTGCATAATAAACACTATCATTTGCCAATGGAATTCTAATTCCATTATGATACCATTGATAATATTTATAATGCTTATTAGCAGATAACAGGTTTCCATTTAATGTAATAAAAGGAGTATAAATTCCTCCTAAATTATATTTTACATAATTAGCACTATCATTAACAACACTATAAGCATAAGATTTTAAACTATCAGCAACATCTTGATTTAATCCCCCTGTATAATTAATCATAGAAGGATTAACTTTAAATATAGTATGAAAGATAACAGAAGCAGTTAAATAACTTCCTGTTAATGAAGGATGCGTATCGTCAACATCCCAGAGATTTGTAGCTGGAATATTGTTAATACCTTTTATCCAGGCTTCACCAATAGGGGAGATTACTTCCTTAGCAGTATCGTTTAAAACTCTGTAATTTACCAGTATTCGGTTTATTGATTCAGTACCTGTATTTCCATAGGGAGGAACTCCATTTTTCATTGCCCAGCCTCCAAACCAAATCATTTTAGCACACGAATTATTAGCTTTTACTGAATCTCTTAGCATTAAATGCCCTTGAATCACTAAACTTGAACTTGGAAATACTGCCGAATCTAAAATAAATCTTCCCTGATTATCTTGTATTACTACGAAATCCCATTTTCGTGATTTAATAATACTATAAACAGCAGGATTGAATGCATGAGCACTGGTTCCCTGATTTATATCTCCAACAGAAACACCTCCGGGAGCATACATATCAAATATTATTGGTATATGTGCAGCTTCGGCATAATCATGAAATAGCTGAGGCATATTGTTATAATATGTAAAACTATTACCAATAAATAAAACTTTGGTTGTATCTTGGGCATTAACCTCTTGTGATATTAAAATTGAAATCAGCATTAAGCTGAAAAGGTATTTTTTTATGTTAAGTTTTTTCATAATAATGCAAAGTTAGAAAATAATTTGAATCAATGACTCTTTATAGATTAAAAATTACTACTTTTGGCTATATTTTATAAGCATGCAAAGATATATTAACATAGTTTTGATATTTATTGTTTTAATTACTTTTTCCTGTACTCAATCAAGTGATGATTTGAAGGGTAAAAAGATATTTAAGTATAATGAGTCAGTAGGGATAACTTCACTAGATCCTGCTTTTGCAAAAGATTTGGCTAATATGTGTGCAGTTAATCAACTGTTCAATGGTCTGGTTCAGCTTGATAATAATTTAAAAGTACTTCCTTGCATTGCCAATTCATGGACAATATCTAAGGATGGTTTAATTTATACTTTTAAGCTTCGCAAAGATGTTTATTTTCATAAAAGCATAGTGTTTAAAGATTCTACAAGAAGAGTAATTGCTTCTGATTTTGTATATAGTTTAAATAGGATTGTTGATGAAAAGATAGCTTCACCTGGTACATGGATATTTCAAAATGTGAAGATTACTAATGGGAAATACTGTTTTGCTGCTCCCGACGATTCTACATTTGTAATTGAACTTAAAAAGAAGTTTCCTCCTTTTCTGGGCTTGTTAACTATGCAATATTGTTCTGTTATTCCGCATGAAGCTATTAAAACCTATGGAAGAGATTTTAGAAAGAATCCTGTTGGAACTGGTGCTTTTAAGTTTAAGATGTGGAAAGAAGGTGTTAAACTTGTTATGCTTAAGAATGAAAATTATTTTGAATGGGATGGCAACAATCATTTACCATATTTAGATGCAATAGCTGTTACTTTTATAGTGGATAAGCAATCTGCATTTCTGGAGTTTGTGAAAGGTAATATTGATTATATGTCGGGGATTGATGCTAGTTATAAAGATGAATTGCTTACAGTTAATGGTCATTTAAATCCTAAATATAATAATAAATTTAAAATGATTACTCAGCCTTACTTAAATACAGAATATTTAGGCATCTTAATGGATACAACTAAAGATGTAATTAAGAATAATCCTGTGAGAATAAAAGAAGTTAGGCAAGCTATAAACTATGGTTTTGATAAGATTAAGATGATGCGTTATCTTCGTAATAATATTGGGACTCCCGCTTTGTCAGGTTTTATTCCTAAAGGTTTTCAGTGTTTTGATACTACAAAAGTAAAAGGTTATAATTATGATCCCGATAAGGCTAGAAAACTGTTAGCTAAAGCAGGTTATCCTAATGGTAAAGGTTTGGGTGAGATTACTATATCAACAACTGCATCTTATCTTGATCTATGTAAATATATCCAAAATCAATTAAATGAACTGGGTTTAAAAGTAAAGATCGATGTTAACCAACCAGCGACTTTACTTGAATTAATAGCACAATCGAAGGCAACTTTATTTAGAGGTTCGTGGATTGCTGATTATCCTGATGCAGAAAATTATCTGTCATTGTTTTATTCGCCTAATTATTGCCCCATAGGGCCTAATTATACTCATTTTAAAAACAATACTTATGATAATTTATATGAGCTATCGCAGAACGAAATTAACGATAGCATTCGTAATACATATTATAATAAAATGGATCAGTTAATAATGGATGAAGCTCCCGTAATTGTTTTGTATTATGATCAGGTGTTGAGGTTTGTACAAAACAATATTGATAATATTGGAAGCAATCCGATGAACTTATTGACATTAAAAAGTGTAAGAAAGCTTTAAAAATAAAAAAGTATATTATAAATAAAATAAAATGAATATTTCTGAAAATCTAAATGATGTTTTAAGTCAGATTCCTGAAGATGTTAAGCTTATTGCGGTATCAAAGACTAAGCCTGTTAAAGATGTTTTTGAGGCATATAATTCAGGACAAAGGATGTTTGGAGAGAATAGAGCTGATGAACTTTATAACAAGTATAATACTATGCCTAAAGATATTGAATGGCATTTTATCGGGCATTTGCAGACAAATAAAATTAAATATATTGCTCCATGTGTTAAATTAATTCATAGTGTTGATACTTTAAATTTACTTATTGAAATCAATAAAGAAGCTGTAAAAAACAATAGGATCATCGATTGTTTACTACAGCTTTATATTGCTACTGAGGAAAGTAAATATGGTTTTGATATGGATGAAGTTGAAGAGGCTTTGAATTATTTAAAATATCATAATCTAAATAATATTAAAATTAAAGGTGTAATGGGGATGGCTACTAATACAGATGACGCTGTAATTATAAGAAAAGAATTCCGTCAGTTGAAGACTTATTTTGATGAACTTAAAGCAATGTATTTTGAAAATGACACCGACTTTAAAGAGATATCTATGGGTATGACAAACGATTATAAGATTGCAATAGAGGAAGGGAGTACTATGGTGC
>CAIWDQ010000378.1 GCA_903911455.1 uncultured bacterium | reverse complement strand
CCGATCTCTAATAGTGCTCACATGCATTTTTATCGTGGCCTTTCAATAGACGATCAAGCGAAAAAAGAAAAAGATTCTTTAAAAAAGATTACTATAAGATATCAAGCTGTTGAACAATATGAAAAAGGGCTGTCAATATATCCTGAATATGCCAATTGTTTTGAAAAATTAGGTTTAGCATATAATGACTTAAATGATCCTGACAAATCCTTATATAATTTTAATAACTTTATAAAACATTTTCCTAATAAAGCTGAAGCCTGGAATTTTACCGGAGTCATTTATTTTAAGCAAGGAAATACTGATAAAGCAATAGAAAATTATAAAAAAGCAATAAGTCTTGATTCTAGTTATGCAGATGCGTATTTTAATATGGGGCTTATATTAGGTAATGTTAAAAGATATGATGAAGCTATATATTACTTTAAAAAATGTATCCCTATTGAGCCTGATGAACCCCGATGGTATAAATTTATTGGTACGGCTTATCAATGTCTTGATAAAAATGATGAAGCAAGGATATGGCTTGATAAGGCAAATGAAGTAAGTTTGATAAATAAAAAACCAGAAAAAGAGAAAAAGAGAGAATATTAAAGTGTTTTTGTATGATTACATTTTTGAATATTTCAATGTCTTTATAAATCAGAAGCCTTTTAAATTCCATGTAACATCTAAAGTCTGGTTTAGATTTTATTTTAAATACATATAATCTATTTTATGAAAATACATAATAGAGAGAACTGCAAATTCTATGAGATCTTTGTTATATGAGTTTTTTCTAAAATGCACTTTAACTATTGACTATTTTGTTGATCACTTGCTCACAAGAGTGGTTCTTTAAAACTTTATTCACATTTAAATTCTAAAGTGTTAAATAAGGCTATATGACGTTTTCTCTAATTAATAGGACAATGGTTTACAATGCAAATAGAATCTTTAAATAGGTAATTTATTTTATCTTGGATGTCAATATTATTAATGAAATTTGATTTGTTTTTATTACTATGCATGCTTTTGAAAAAAATAGAAAAATGTAAACTTATTGAAACTTTTTAAATGTGTTTTATGTTTAATAGTCTAATTGCTCTTTCAATTGTCTTAATAACTTAGTAAATATTGCAAGAATTGTATATTTTAAACTGATTCTAATGAAATTTTGTATATTTATAATGACTTCGTTTTATTAATAAAGTCTTTTTTAAATATTAATCTTGATATTATTAAAGTAGGATATTGTAATTTTTGAAGAGGATAATTTTATTGCTTTACTGTTTTGAGATATTGTCTAGGCAATGATATTTAGAGTATTGAGACTAAAATTAAAAAATTAACAAAAAAGTAATCTTAAAAATAATAGAATTGTTTTTTTAATGAGTACTTTTACAAAATATTTTTTTATTGATAATTTTTATTTTGAAAGGAGGAAAAAAGGGGAAAAAGAAATTTTATGCAAATTATCAGGTTCAAAATTGTAATTTTGAAAAATTTAACTTTAAATGTACTTATAAATTAGCTCTTAAAGTAAATTTAACATATCGTTAACAATTTTTCTCTAAAAAGATGTTAAATGTATTAAAAATTGAATTACTTTTACATCATATTTTAAACAAAATAATATTTAATGATTATATATTAACCAATTTTTTTATTATGAGGCAGTTAAATAAGTCATCTCCTTTATTAGGAGGTGCAATTTTTATTAATTTAAAACAAATTTTATCAAATTTCAAAATTTTAATTGTATTTAATTTAAAACAATTACATTTATTAACTAATATTTTTTAAAACATGAAAAAGTTTTACAGAACAAAATGGTTTAGAGAAATGCTAAAGCCTTTGGCTACGCTTTTTCTCTTATTTACATTGTTTACCAGTGTAAATGCACAGGTGTTAAGTGTTAATCAAATCACTGAACCTGCAGTTGTTACAAGTGTTGGTGCATTTGCTCCCGGTGTAATAATTGGAACAGCAGTTACTGTTACAGATGCTGTTGGAAGTACTTGTCCTAACGTAACATACGAATGGATGTCTTCGACAAATGAGGAGTTTACAGAAAATGTTAAACATAATCTAGCTTCTACAAAAGATTATAATCCTGGCACTGTTATGTCAACTACTTATTTTCGTCGCACTGTGAAAGTTGCATGTACTCAGCCAAATCGTGCTGCTGAAACACGCACAGGTTCAATATTAATAACAATTCATTAATTAAATGCTAACGAAAATGAAAAGTTTATACACAAATTTATTTGTGAAGAAATTTATAACTAGTTTAGTTATTGTTTTCTTCTTTTTTGCATTAATAAATAATGTAAATGCTAGTAGTCAAGCACCTATTTTAAGTGCTAATTCTTTAACTGCACCAGCAATTTCTGCAGGTTGTTACAATTTTAGCCCTGGTACTATTGTAGGTACTGATGTTACAATTACAAATTTATATGCAAATTATCCACCAACTGCACCTGCAGGTTATGTTCAAAATTGCACAAGTGTTACATATCAATGGTATACTTCTGCAACTGGGTCATTAGGTGACTTAGTTTTGATTTCTGGCGCAAATGGGAGAGATTATTCACCTATTAATATTACTTCAACACCCGGCGTTTATTATATTCGTACAACTGAATACACTTGTTTCTTAAATTTACCATTATCACAAAGAAGTTTTGCAATGAGTTTTAGTGATTTTGTTTATATAAGTGTAGATAATCCATTAAATCCATATAATGTAACAGGGACTACAACTGTTTGTCCTAATACAACAACTGCAATTAGTTTAAGTGGCTCTGACATTGGAATAAATTATAAATTATATGAAAATGGTAGTTTTGTAACAGGTTCTACAAAATCTGGTACTGGAAGTTCATTATCTTGGAATGTAAATCATAGTAACTGCAACACTTCTTATACATACACTGTTGAAGGAGTAAATGCAATAGCTCCTTTTTGTTCTGGGTTTATGACAGGAAGTGCAGTAGTTACTTTTCAGGATATAACTAATCCAGCTTTAACATTAGCTAAATACTCACAAGTTGGTTCAGTAAATTCTTGCTTACCTGTTGTTGGTAGCTTTAATACTACAAATGCACTTCAAGGTTATACTGATAATTGTAGCGGAGCTCTCTCTGCAGTCTTAACAAATACAGTAATTAGTGGAACTAATTGTGCATGGTCAATAGTTTATACATATGATGTAAAAGACGCTTGTTTGAATACATTATTAAATCAAACTTATTCTACAACTGGTGGAGATGCTTCAGCTCCTGCATTAACAAGTGCTGCATATTCACAATCTGGTACTATTAATTCTTGTTTACCAACAGTAGGTAGTTTCAATTCAACTAATGCACTACAAGGTTATTCTGATAATTGTGGTGGTCTAACAGCAACCTTAACAAATACAGCAATAACTGGAACAAATTGTTCTTGGGCAATAACCTACACATATGATATAGCTGATGCATGTGGTAATGTTTTACATAGTCAGGTTTATTCTACTACAGGAGGTGATCATACCGCAGCATCTTTAACAGGAGCTAAATATTCACAAGTAGGCTCAATAAACACATGTAAACCTACATTCTTAGGAGCAGGAGCATTGTTTAATCAAACATATGCATTACAAGGTTACGCTGATAACTG
>CAIWDQ010000377.1 GCA_903911455.1 uncultured bacterium | reverse complement strand
CTAATATTCTATTTAATAATTATACCTATTTTATGGACTACTATTAATTTTATTATTAATCTTAGTATTGGTGGAGAACATATAGGTATCAAAGGTAATGGAGGTTTTGATAAATTTGGAATAAATGAATCCATAGCTAGGATTCCTAATAATTTACTAGGAAGTTTTATTTGTGGTTCCGTTTTGTATATCATATTAGTTCTTATTCTTAAAGTAAATAAGAAAACTAAAAACGATGAGGATGAATTAAATTATGTGTGTGATAAATGTAATAAAATGATTCAAACGCTTGATTCAAAAAAGTGTAAATGTGGAGGTGAATTTTTTAATTTCGAAGAAATGAAATGGGTTGATTATGAATTATAATATCGTAGTTTTGCTGAACGTTTTAATAAAATAAAAACAAGAGCATGAAAAACATTAATGTTAAAATAGGCTTATATACTGCATTAATTTCCTTTATACTTGGTACATGTTTATTGGGACTTTATTACCAAACTTCAAGTGATGAATATTTGGGTATCGGATTGCTTTTTGTGGTGATAACAATTATCATAAATTCTGGAGTATTATTATTTTTAATTTATAAATTAATAATTGACAAGAAGAATAGAAAGAAACTACTATTAACATGTTTTATAATGTTATTAAATATACCTATAATGCTATTTTACTATTCATTTGTAGATGTTATTCTAAATACCATGAGAATAAAATTTACGAATACTACACCAACAGTTTTAACTGATATAAAAATTTCAGGATGTGAAACAAAACATATTGACAAGTTAGAACCTGGCAAAAGTAAAACCGTGTGGATTGGGATACCTGGAGACTGTAGTATAGATATATATTATATTTCAAACAATAAAAAAGAACATAGAAGTGTATATGGATATACTACTAAAAATAGTGGGATGAAATTTGAATATAATATTGGAGGGGTAAATAATTTTTCATATTGAAATAAAATAAAAACAAAAGAACATGAAGAAAATAATATTATTCATAGTAATAACAATATGTTTTGCTTGTAATAATAAAAATGATTCTACTCATAAAACAATCTATAAACAAGACATTAATGAGAAAGTTCTAGATTTAGTTATTGAGAATTGTTATAATGAACTTATAGAATTGCCAAATATTTATGATTCAATAGCTACTGTAATACCTCAAGATAAAGTTGAAAAATTGATACTTGTTGAAAAACTTAAAAGCAAAGGTTTTAGAGTTACTGATTGGGGACATGGTAATCATCCACCTTTAAGCCCAAGAATTGTTTCTATTAAATTAAATAATGGAATTTGTGAATGTGAAGTTGATAAAATTTATTATAAAACAATATCAGACTCATTATACTCAATGTCTGAAAGAATAAAATGTAAAAAAGATTTTAAAATAGATATATTCCAATATATTTTAAAACAAAAGAAATCAATTAACCCCACCTCGACTACGCTCGGGGACCCTTTTTATCGGTCACCGAGCGGAGTCGAGGGGTTATATTTAAATCTTATCTCCGTATCTAAATAAAAAACCTTAATTTAGCAGCATGAATAAACTAAAGTTTCTGTTAAAGTATTTTATTTATTATCTAAAGGCTAAATCAAAGCATGGAGTGCATCCACCTTTTCTTTATCATTTAGTTACGCAAGTAATAAATGATAAAAAAAAGTATAATGAATATACAATTGCTGAAACATACCGTTCAAATTTATTAAATAATAATACAGAAATTTATTGTGAAGATTTTGGTACAGGTATTTCGGGCAACAGAAAAATATCTGCTATAGCTATGCATTCAGCAAAGTCAGCTAAATATGCACAACTAATGTTCCGTTTGATAAAAGAAATGAATCCAAATACTATTTTAGAATTGGGTACTTCGCTGGGTGTTAGTACTACTTATATGGCTTTGGCTTGTTCTTCGGCAAGAATAAAAACGATAGAAGGCAGTGCAACTATTGCAACTATTGCTAAAGAAAATTTCATTAAAAATAATTATAAGAATATTAATGTTGTAACAGATACTATTGAGATTGCATTAAAGAATATTCTTGAAGAAAATAAAACTGTAGATGTTGTTTTTTTTGATGGCAATCATCGCAAACAACCAACGCTAAATTATTTTGAACAATGTTTATCTTATCATAATAATAATACTGTATTTATTTTTGATGATATACATTGGTCGGATGAAATGGAAGAGGCTTGGGAACACATCATTGCAAATAAAAAAGTAACTTTAAGTATAGATTTATTCTTTTTGGGAATTGTTTTTTTTAGAAAAGAATTAAGTAAAGAAAACTTTTTAATACGATTTTAAAATTAATGTCGTTAGAGATTGTAAAACTAAAAAGAATTTAACGTAAGTTTGTAAAAAAATTAAAACAAATGAAAGAAGAAGTTATCGTTCTGAGCAATATAGCTAAACACTACAAAGTAGGTGCAGAAATAGTAAAAGCTTTACGAACAATTACACTAACCATTTACAAAAATGAATATGTAGCTTTAATGGGGCCATCGGGTTCGGGTAAATCTACATTGATGAATATACTTGGCTGTCTGGATACTCCGACATCAGGACAATATATTCTAAATAAAAATGATGTAAGTAAACTTGGTGATAATGAACTTGCCGAAATAAGAAATAAAGAAATAGGTTTTGTTTTCCAGACATTCAACCTATTGCCACGTTCATCAGCTTTAGAAAACGTGATGTTACCATTAATATATGCCGGAATAAATAAAGGTACTCGCATGGAAAGAGCACAGAAATGTCTGGCAGATGTTAATCTATCCGATAGAGTTACTCACAAGCCAAACGAATTATCAGGAGGTCAACGTCAGCGTGTTGCAGTTGCAAGAGCTTTGGTAAATAATCCTTCAATTATATTAGCAGACGAACCAACAGGTAATCTAGATTCAAAAACTTCGATAGAAATAATGGGATTGTTTGAAGAGATACATCAAAAAGGAAATACAATAATAGTGGTTACACACGAAGAAGATATTGCACGTCATGCACATCGTATTATAAGATTAATAGATGGTGAAGTAGCTTCTGACGAAATAAATCCTAACATCCGTAAGATGTCGGATTATTTAGTTGAACAAAATGCTTAAAAGTTTTGTTTTCGTCTAATAAATAAAAAACAAATGAACGAGAACTGGAAAATATACACCAAAACCGGCGACAAAGGAGAAACTTCTTTGATAGGCGGCACACGTGTACCTAAATTCCATGATCGTATTGAAGCTTACGGCACAGTAGATGAATTAAATTCTTATATTGGTTTGATTAGAGATCAGCTTACAAGCAAACATTATCAAGATGTGTTATTAGAGATTCAAGACAGGCTTTTTACTGCCGAATCATTATTGGCTTGTGATAAAGAAGTAAAAACCTTGCCTAAAATTAAAGAAGAAGATGTTTTATTATTAGAAAATGAAATTGATGAGATGAATGCAGAGCTTCCCGAACTACATTCTTTTATTTTGCCGGGAGGTCATCCAATAGTTTCACATTGTCATATAGCCAGATGTATATGCAGAAGAACCGAAAGATTAATAATAAAATTATCAGTAAATAATCCTGTTGATGAATTAATAATAAAATATTTTAACCGTTTGTCAGATTATTTGTTTGTACTTGCACGTAAACTTTGTAAGGATAGTAATGTACCTGATCAAGTATGGAAAGCAAGAATTTAGAAACAAAATATATTTTCTTACGTTAATACTTTTTTATAAAATAATATGTTTTATATAAAAAGACTTGATTTTTTTAAAAATAAGAGTACTTTTGCAAAAAATTAGAAACCAAATTTCTTCGTAACATGTATTGGACATTAGAATTAGCATCAAAACTTGAGGACGCTCCTTGGCCAGCTACTAAGGATGAGTTAATCGACTACGCTCTTAGATCCGGCGCACCTCCTGAAGTAGTTGAAAACCTAAGAGAGATCGAGGACGAGGGGGAAATATACGAGAGCATCGAAGATATATGGCCTGATTATCCTACAAAGGATGATTTCTTCTTTCATGAAGACGAGTATTAAAAAGAAAAGCCGATGTTCTCTATAAAGCATCGGCTTTTTAGTCTCTTAAATCAGAATTACATACTTTTTATTTAGAAAAACAATTAATTATTGCTGCTTATAATAATTAATTAAGTAATTTTGCTCAAAATTTAGACAATCAATTTTAATCAAGATATTTTACTAATATGTTAAGTATATTAAATAAATTTTTTGGGAATAAATCACAACGTGATATAAAAGAAATAACTCCTTTGGTAGAAGCTACTAAAGCAGTTTATGAAGAAATTAAACTTCTTTCAACTGATCAGTTGAGAGATAAAACTGCTGAGTTTAAAGCAAGGATAGCCGAATATATTGCTGATGAAGAAGCTCAGATAATTGAATTTAGAAATAGAATAGATACTGAAGAAGATCTGGAAATTGAAGATGTGGAAACTCTTTATCAAAACATTGATAAATTAGAGAAAACATGTTATGATAAGACTCAGGAAATTCTTCTGGAAATCCTACCTGAAGCTTTTGCTGTAGTGAAAGAAACTGCAAAAAGATTTACCGAAAATGAAAAAGTTGAAGTAACAGCACAACAATGGGATCGTGATTTGGCAGCTACCCGCGACAGTATAAATATTGTTGATGATAAAGCTTATTATGATAATAAATGGATGGCAGGTGGCACTATGATTACCTGGGATATGATCCATTATGATGTTCAGCTTATTGGTGGTGTTGTTCTTCATCAGGGAAAAATATCTGAAATGGCTACTGGTGAAGGTAAGACTTTAGTTGCTACTTTACCTGTTTATTTAAATGCATTACCCGGCAAAGGCGTGCATTTAGTTACAGTTAATGATTACTTAGCACGACGTGACTCTGAATGGATGGGAATGTTATTTGAATTCCATGGTTTAAAAGTTGATTGTATTGATAAGCACGAACCAAACTCAGAAAGCAGACGTAAAGCTTATTTAGCTGACATTACTTACGGTACTAATAATGAATTTGGCTTTGATTATCTTCGTGATAATATGGCCCGTGATCCTGAAGAAATCGTTCAGCGTAAGCATAATTATGCTATTGTTGATGAGGTTGACTCTGTATTAATTGATGATGCCCGTACTCCTTTAATTATTTCTGGGCCAACTCCTAAAGGTGATCATCAGGAGTTTGATGCTTTGAAACCAGGAATTAATAAAATATATAATGCTCAGCGTATTCTTGTAACACAATTATTGGCTGATGCTAAGAAGTTACTTTCAGATAATCCTTCAAACGAAGATGAAAAGAAAGGTGGAATGTTTTTACTGAGAGCTCACAGAGGTCTTCCTAAAAATAAAGCTTTGATTAAGTTCCTTTCTGAACCAGGCATGAAGGCTCTTTTGTTAAAGACTGAGAATACTTATATGGCTGAGCAGAATAAGAATATGCCTATTATTGATGATGAGTTGTTCTTTGTGATTGATGAAAAGAATAATACCATTGATTTAACTGATAAAGGGATTGATTATATTGCAACAAGCGAAGAAGATGCCCGCCATTATATACTTCCAGATGTTGGTGCTGAATTAGCTGATCTGGAAAGGTTACAACTTACACCTGCTGAAAAGTTGGAGAAGAAAACAAATATTTTGCGTGAGTATGCTGTACAATCTGATAGAGTTCACACCATTAATCAATTATTAAAGGCATATACTTTATTTGAAAAAGATGTAGAATATATTATTGTTGAAAATAAAATCAAGATAGTTGACGAGCAGACTGGCCGTGTTATGGAAGGCAGGCGCTATTCTGATGGTTTACATCAGGCTATTGAAGCTAAAGAAAACGTTACTGTTGAAGCTGCTACACAAACTTATGCAACTATTACTCTACAGAATTATTTTAGGATGTATAGTAAATTAGCTGGTATGACAGGGACTGCTGAAACTGAAGCAGGTGAACTATGGGACATCTATAAATTAGATGTTGTCGTGATTCCAACTAACAGAAATGTAGTTCGCTCTGACTGGGAAGATTTGATTTATAAAACAAAAAAAGAAAAATATACTGCTGTTATTGATGAGATTCAAGCGTTGATAAACAAAGGAAGACCTGTTTTGGTAGGTACAACTTCAGTTGAAATATCAGAATTGCTCAGCCGTATGTTGAAGATGCGAAACATTAAGCATAATGTATTAAATGCTAAATTGCATAAGAAAGAAGCTGACATTGTTGCAGAAGCAGGTTTTGCAGGAACTGTAACCATTGCTACCAATATGGCTGGTCGTGGTACCGATATTAAATTAGGCCCTGGCGTTAAAGATGCCGGTGGTTTAGCTATCATTGGTACCGAACGTCACGAATCCAGACGTGTTGACCGTCAGTTAAGAGGTCGTGCTGGTCGTCAGGGAGATCCTGGTAGTTCTCAGTTCTTTGTATCGCTTGAAGATGATCTTATGCGTTTATTCGGTTCTGATCGTATTGCGCGTATTATGGACAGTTTAGGTTTGAAAGAAGGTGAAGTTATTCAACATTCAATGATTACCAAATCTATTGAAAAGGCTCAAAGAAAAGTTGAAGAGAACAACTTTGGTACTCGTAAGCGTTTGTTGGAATATGATGATGTTATGAATTCGCAGAGGGAAGTTATTTATAAAAAGCGTACAAATGCTTTGTATGGTGATAGATTACCTGTGGATATTGCCAATATGATGTATGATGCTACCGATGCATTTGTTCATGAGTTTAACGAAACAAGAGATTTTGAAGGATTAAATCTTGAATTGATAAAAACTTTTGGGACAGAATCACCAATTAATTCAAATGAATTCTTTTCGTTAAAAACAGAAGAGATAATTGAAAAGATTTACGAAGAAGTTTATAAATCATATAAATATAAAACACAGTTGATGGCCGATCAGGCGTATCCAATCATAAAAGACATTTATGAAAGTGGAAGCAATCGTTATGAAAACATTGCAATACCGGTAACTGATGGCAAAAAGACGTTGAATGTTGTAGCTCCTATCAAGAAATGTTACGAAACTAAAGGTAAAGAAATATCTCACTCAATTGAAAAGGGTATTACACTTGCTATTATTGATGATATGTGGAAAGAACAGTTGCGCGAAATGGATGATTTAAAGCAATCTGTACAAAATGCATCATACGAACAAAAAGATCCTTTATTAATTTATAAATTTGAATCATTTGAATTATTTAAGAAAATGGTTCAGGATATAAATAAGGATGTCAGCTCATTCCTTAACCTTGGAGAACTTCCTATTGAAGATTCTTCAAATGTAAAAGAAGCTAAGATACAGCATAATGACATGAGTAAACTAAAGGTTGGACGTGATGAGAATCAGGTTTCGGCTAATCGAACATCCGAACCACAAAAAGTTCAGCCTGTAAAGGTTGAAAAGAAAGTAGGGCGTAACGATCCTTGTCCATGTGGAAGTGGTAAAAAATATAAAAATTGCCACGGTAGGGAAGAATAAAATAATAATAAAATAATCTAAGAAGGCTGCCATTTGAGCAGCCTTTTTTATTTAATAAAAGCAAAAAAGTAATTTCTTAAAATCTAATTATAATAGTCGCTCCTTAGCATCTAAATAAATTGTTGATAATTAACATGAAACTGTTGATAATTATTTATAAATATATGTTAATAAATGCAAGAAAAGTTGT
>CAIWDQ010000376.1 GCA_903911455.1 uncultured bacterium | reverse complement strand
TCCTTAATATTAATATAAATATTTCATAATATACAATTCATTATAAGTTAACTTCTAGATTATACCTTTGCCGCATTAATTAAATAAAATAATTTTAAATAAATTAAAAAAATGAAAAGAATCTTTAAACTTGTTTCGGCTATTGTTATTGTAGCCATTTCTGTAACATCTAGTTTTGGTCAGGTTGGTAATGACCTTAACAATGGAGTAGAGTGTGGATGTCCACCTGTAAACTCCCGCACAGTGGTTGATTTAGCTACTTTATCAACTCCACTGAATGCAAATCAATCTGAGATACAGGTTAACACTACTTTAACTTGTGATCATGTGTACACATTCGACAGAAAAATATTTGTTGGATATGGTGTAACTCTTACAATTCAACCAGGTACAGTACTTAAAGGCATTTTCACTAACGACCCAGTAAAAGCTTCTGCACTTATAGTTGAAAGAGGTGGTAAAATTATTGCTGATGGTAAAGCAAACTGTAAAATTATTATGACAGGTATGGCCGATCCGTTAGATGGAACTTATTCTATTACTAATGTTGGTGATTGGGGTGGTTTTGTTATGTGCGGTTTTGCAACAAACAATCTTCAATATCCTATCAACTATGGTAGTGGTAAAAAAGGTGCTCCATGGACTGGTGTTGGTTACATTGAGGGTTCTGATAACTCTGTGAAAACATTATGGGGAGCTGGTGATACTATTACTGTTGCAAATGGTCAAGCTGTAAATATCCCAACTGTATTTAATGACAATGATAATTCTGGTATATTAAGACATGTATCTGTACGTCACGCTGGTGCTCTTATAGGTGGAAATACTGCAGGTAATGAGTTAAACGGAATTTCTTTATATTCTATTGGTCGTGGAACTACTATTGATTATGTAGAAACTATAGCTGCAGCTGATGATAATTTTGAATTATTTGGTGGTACAGTTGATTTAAAACATTGTTCAGTTTTATATGGTGATGATGATTTTTATGATTATGATTTGGGTTGGAGTGGAAGAATGCAATTCTGTTTTGGAATGTCAGGTGATAGTTTAACAGGTTTACATTCTACTGATAATGGTTACGAATGTGATGCTGATGACCAAGCTAGCTCTACAACTTTTGATCGTTCACATCCTTTAATTTATAATACAACTCTTGTTAGCAATGGCCATATAATACCTGCAGCTGATAATACTGGTGCTGCTGCTATTCAAGCTAAAGAATTAACTGAAGGTACATTTATTAATAATGTATTTGTTAATTTCCGTTCAGGTTTACATTTAGCTACTTCAAGATCTACTTCTGTAAGTGGTGGTAAAGGTGGCGACGCTTATGATAACTGGACTGATAATGCTTCAGATATTTATATTAATAATAGTTATCCAACAGGTTCTGGATTTACCAGTCTTCAAAATGCTAAATTTCATTCATTAATTGTTAAAAACAATACATTTGTTCATTGTAGTTTAAAAGGTAACCAAAGTCCAAATGGACAATCATACTGGATTACTAAAGGAACTATGACAACTTCAGCTTCTCCAAATTATTTATACAAAGATGCTACTCCTGCAAGTGCTGCTGATACTTTACAATTTAGCCAGGATGGTAATACTCATCCTGATCAAGTTCCTGGTATTGATTATACTTGGTCATGGAATGCAGGTCATACTGATTTTACAGATAAATATCATGCTGTACCTTCAACTAACATTCCTTCAGCATCTACTTATGCATCTACAACTACTCCTGCTTTATTACCACCAAACGATGGTTTCTTTGATCAGGTTTCTTTCAGAGGTGCATTTGATGCTACTAAACAAAGTTGGTTATCTACAGATAATGGCTTTACTGTTCCTGTTGCAAGCACATTACAAAATGACAATCCTACAGATTTAAATAATGATGGAGTTACTGATATCAACGACTTCAGTATTTTCATCGGTAAATTTGGACAATTAGATAAATAATAATCTTAATAGTCAATTTAAATGAAAAAAATATTATTAAGTTTTGTATTAATTTTCCTAGGTATAATGTCACAGGCTCAAAATGGTCTGGACAGTGTTATCGTGGAGAAATATTACATATCAAATGCTGCTGATGCAGCAGGGAGCTCCGGAATTCTTCCAGTTGGTTCTATTACATATAGAATCTATGTTTCAATGAAAACTGGATATAAATTTCAGATGGCTTACGGTAATGCTACTCATAATCTGAAGATGACTACTACTACATCTTTCTTTAATAATGAAGATTATGGTTCAACTACTCCAAATTTCAGTAAAGCAAATGCTGCCAAAAACACTGTTATGCTTGATTCATGGCTTTCAGTTGGTGCTGCTTGCAATGGTAATTTTGGTGTAATGAAATCAGAAGATAATGGTACTGCAAATGTTGTTAATACAAATGGACTTTTAGCCAACAATGCTCCTGCAATGGGTATTCCTTTAACTACTCAAGATGGTTTTTTAGCTGGTTCTCCTCAATCAGTTACTATGGTTGGTATTACAACTGAAGCTGATGTTTTTGGTGATGGAACTGCTAATGGGAATTCATTTATTCTTAACAATGCTGCATGGTCATCATTAAATGGTTCTACTGGTCCTACTTCAACCAACAGAGTTTTAATTGCACAGATTACAACTGATGGTATTTTCCATTATGAATTAAATGTTCAGTTAGGTACTCCTCAAGGTGGAGTTCAAAATTATGTTTCTAGCAATCCTGTTATGTATAATGGCCAAATGGAATTAACTATGCCTTCACTTTCGGGTACTTTAAATTTACCAATCTGGAATGGTACAGTTTCTACAGATTGGAATAATCCAGCTAACTGGAGCAATAATATGGTTCCTGTTGCTGGTAGCAATATCGAAATTCTTGCTACTGCTCCTAATCAACCTCATGTTAATAATCTACCAACTAGTCCTGCAGTTTGCAACAGTATTGTTGTTGACAATGGTGCTGTTTTAACTATTGATGCAGGTAAAGCTCTTACAGTTAATGGAACTATTACTTTAAACAGTGCTCAGAGTTTAGTTGTAAAATCTGATGCATCAGGTACAGGTTCTTTATTAGACAATGGTATAATTGGTAGTGGTACAGCAAGTATCGAACGTTATTTAACTCCTAATGTTTTTCACCAGTTAAGTTTACCTATAAGCAATACTATTAGTGCAGGTACATCAGCAGGACAAACAGGAAATGTATTCCTTAACTGTACTCTTGATAGTTACAATGAGTCAACTGATAATTATGTTGGTATGACATCAAGCAATAACGTTACTCCTGATAAAGGTTATGTAACTAAATATGTAAACAGTGGAGTAGGTGCTAAAACAATTCAATTTGTTGGAAATCCTAATACAGGAGCTAAGAGTTTTGTAATGACAAAAAATCTTAATGGTTATAATTTAATTCCTAATCCATATGCTTCATCTATTGATTGGAATGCTACTGGTTGGGTTAAAAACGTAGCTGCTGATAATACTATATATGTATGGAACGAAACTTCTGCTCAATATGCTACTTATGATGGTGCTATTGGTGTTAGTGGTGGTAGTAATTATATTGCTCCTGGTCAATCTTTCTTTGTAACTGCTCAAGCAGCAGGTAACATTCAGATGACAAATTCAGTAAGAGCTCATCATGCAACTTCTTATTTAAAATCTACTAATTCAATAAGCAATTCTATTCGTTTAAAAGTTACAGGATCTGCTACTAGTTATTCAGATGAATCAGTTATTTATTTAAATAATAATTCAGTTTCTCAAGGTTCTGAAAAATGGATCACATCTCAAGCAACTGCTCCTTCTTTATATTCTGTTAAGAATGCAAAGAATTATGCAATTAATATTCTTCCTTTAACTAGCATCAATCAAGCTATTCCTGTAGCTTTTACAGCTGGAGTTAATGGGAATTATACAATTACTGCTACCGAGATTGGAACATTTAGTAATGTAGCTTCAATAATCTTAACTGACTTACAAACTGGCAATACTCAAGATTTATTAGTTAATCCTTCTTATTCATTTACATCTGCTACTACTGATAATGCAAATCGTTTTGTATTAAACTTAAGTACAACTGCTTCAGTAAAAGAAATCAATAAGGCTTCATTAAAAATATTTGCTGCTGATCGTACGATTAAAGTTTATGGCAAGAGTATGAAAGTTGAAGTTTATACTGCATTAGGACAAAGAGTTCGTTCAATTGATACTAATTCTGATTCTTTCTCAATTGATATGAATAATGAAGCAATTGGTACTTATGTTGTGAAAGTTATTGCAAATGATAAGGTTTACACACAAAAAGTAATCATTAAATAATAAATTCAATTAATAACATTTTAAATAATAAGAATATGTTAAAGAAAATGATATTTGTGTTAATAATTGTGCTGAATTGCTCATTATTATTTGCAGGTCCTAAACCTCCAACAAGTTCAAATGGTGGCGCCGGTAATGGTGGTGCTATGGGTGGTGCTGCCGGTGGTGGTGCTCCTATTGATGGAGGTCTAAGTATTATGTTGCTTTTAGGTGCAGCTTATGCCGGAAAATCAGTTTATAAAGTTCGTAAAGAAACTAAATAAATAGATTTAATTTAGATAAATACAATAATTAATCTGGTGCCGGATACTTTAAGTTTATTTAATAAAGATAACTTAATATATCCGGCATTTTTTTTTGTTTTTTAGATTGTTCATTTTTTTTAAAAATATTAAAATTTAAAAATAAGTTTTGCTAATAATTAAATGAAAAGAAACTACGATATTCATAATATTAAAATACTTTCAGTTTACTCCGCTATTGCATATTTATTTGCATATTTAATAGTATTTTTATTTTATAATCTAATAACTGCATTAGTTGGTAGTTCATTTCATATTAAAACTTTATTAGTTCATAACAATTTATTGTTCTTAACTCCTGACAATTCAAGTCTATGGAACTTTGATAATACCTTTGTAATATTTACTTCAAGTGCTTTTGTTTTAACAATTATAGCTTTTGTATTAATTAAAATTTATAATAAATACAAAGAATATGAAGGTTTAATAAAGATATTTTTATTTTGGATAGTCCTTCATATATTCAACAGGATAT
>CAIWDQ010000375.1 GCA_903911455.1 uncultured bacterium | reverse complement strand
ACTTTTTGAAAAGTGGACGTTGATTTTTTTATTTATAATTAAATTTTTTTAAAAATTGCATCATAAATAAATCATAAAAAAACAAATAAAAAAAATAATAACAATAAAAATAATAAAGAAATGCATAAAATTACACCAAGAACAGATGATGCACGCGAGGCGTCGTTAACTATCGCAAAAAACAGAAAAGATGGAGCACTTCCTGCCGATAATGCTTTTTCGACAGCCAATTCGGCGGCTTTGCGGTAAGCATATTACCTTAAATTATCTTCTTCTCTTTTATATTTAAACCTTGTATTCGGTTATAAATATAATCATAAAAGTTATTAGATTGCTTCGTTACATTCTGTACGACGTGGTTAATTTGCCTTTAAATTATTAATTTTTAATTCTTAATTGTCTTTTTCCCTTAGTTATTCAAGTAGTTACTATCAGTATTAATCAGCGCATCCCAACCCGGAGCATTCAACGGGATAGCAGTGCCTTGTTGGGTAATAAGAGTTGCATCCGAATTATCCTCAGTAATGTAGCCTATTATATGGATGCTTTTTATCTCCTTTATCTTTTCGAAATCAAGCAAAGGGACTGTAAACAAGAGCTCATAATCATCACCACCATTCAAAGCAGCCACTAAAGGCAACATCTTGAACTCTTCGGCAAGCAGCGAAGTTGTGACATCAATAGGAACCTTGTCTTCGTAAATGCTGCAACCTTTTTTTGATTGCTTGCAGATATGCAATACATCCGAAGCCAAACCATCAGAGATATCAATCATTGAGGTAGGATGTATGTTATTTTCTTTTAGAACCTGTAGGATATCAAAACGAACCTCAGGTTTCATTTGTCGTTGCAATACGTAATCATGTCCTTCAAGGTCAGGTTGAATCTCTGGGTTAGTCTGGAAAACCATTTTCTCTCTTTCTAATAACAACAAACCCAAATATGCTGCCCCAAGATTACCACTTACGCAAAGCAGATCACCCTCTTTTGCAGTATTGCGATAAACAATATCTTCCTTCTTAGCCTCCCCTAAAACAGTGATGGAAATAAATAATCCCGACAAGCTGGTAGTAGTATCTCCACCAACCAAATCAACTTTATACTTGTCGCAAGCTAATTTAAGACCTTCATAAAATTCTTCTAAAGCTTCTAATGAGAACCTGTTTGATAATGCAATACTAACAGTTATCTGTTTAGGAGTGCCATTCATAGCTGCAATATCCGAGAAGTTAGCGACAGCTGCTTTATACCCCAAATGTTTTAGTGGGAAGTAAGATAAATCAAAATGAACACCTTCAATCATCATATCTGTAGTTACCAGCGTCATCATATCCGAAGCTTCAATAACTGCAGCATCATCACCCACACCTTTAAGGGTAGAATCATTATATATTTTAATATCTTTGGTAAGATGTTCTATCAATCCAAATTCCCCCAATTGAGTTAATTCCGTCCTTTTGGCCGATCTGTCTTCGTACATATTCTACTATATTAAATTAAACTGCAAAATTACCAAACTTTTCAATATGGTTTTTGTTTATTTTACTCAAATTAAAAATGTATTCTTTTTACTTGTTGATACTATAATTATATTTAATTTTGCAGCATTATTTAAAATGATTCTAAATAAAGAAATTCCAACATAATCAATGGCAACCGACAATAATAATATAATAAACGAAGTTACGAACAGCGAATATAAGTATGGGTTCGTTACGGATATTGAAATGGATCAGGCACCAATGGGACTAAGCGAAGATACTGTTCGTTTTATCTCTGCAAAAAAGAATGAGCCTGAATTCATGCTTGAGTTTAGATTAAAAGCTTATCGCAAATGGCTGGAAATGGAAGAGCCTACTTGGGCGCATTTGCATCATCCACCGATCAATTATCAGGATATCATCTTCTATGCAGCTCCTAAGCCTAAGAAAGAACTTGCTAGTTTAGATGAAGTAGATCCTCAGTTGATAGAAACCTTTAATAAATTAGGGATCTCATTAGAGGAACAAAAGAAACTTTCGGGTGTAGCTGTAGATGCTGTTATTGACAGCGTTTCTGTAAAGACTACTTTCACCGAAACTCTTTCTAAATATGGTATAATTTTCTGTTCGTTCAGCGAAGCAGTTCAAAACCATCCTGATTTAATTAAGAAGTATATGGGATCTGTGGTTCCTTATAGTGATAATTATTTTGCAACCCTGAATTCAGCAGTATTTAGTGATGGTTCATTTTGTTTTATTCCTAAAGGAGTTAGATGTCCGATAGAACTTTCTACTTACTTCAGAATAAATGCAGCTAATACAGGTCAGTTTGAAAGAACACTTATCATTGCTGAAGAGGGTGCATATGTTTCATATATGGAAGGTTGCACTGCTCCTCAACGAGACGAAAATCAATTGCACGCAGCCATCGTAGAGATTGTTGCTTTACAGGATGCAGAAGTTAAGTACTCCACAGTTCAAAACTGGTATCCGGGAAATAAAAAAGGCGAAGGCGGAATATACAACTTCGTTACCAAAAGAGGTATCTGTAAAGGAAGTAACTCTAAGATCTCATGGACACAAGTTGAGACAGGTTCAGCAATTACCTGGAAGTATCCTAGTGTAATTTTGTTAGGCGATAATTCTGTTGGTGAGTTCTATTCTGTAGCTGTGACTAACAATTATCAGCAAGCTGATACTGGTTCTAAAATGATCCACTTAGGTAAGAATACCAAGAGTACTATCATTTCAAAAGGTATTTCCGCAGGTTTTAGTGAGAACAGTTACAGAGGTTTGGTAAAGATCTCTAAAAACGCTACCAACTCCCGTAATTATTCTCAATGTGACTCCTTATTGATGGGAGACAAATGCGGTGCACATACCTGGCCTTACATTCGCACCGAAAACTCTTCTTCTATTGTTGAACATGAAGCAACTACTTCAAAGATATCCGAAGATCAATTGTTCTATTGCCAGCAAAGAGGTATCAGTACCGAAAGTGCTATTGGCTTAATCGTTAATGGTTATGCTAAAGAGGTTTTAAATAAATTGCCTATGGAGTTTGCCGTAGAAGCTCAAAAACTTCTTTCTATTAGTTTAGAAGGAAGCGTAGGTTAATATCCGAATTAAAATTAAAGAAATAATAAAAATAAACATATCACAAACATGTTATTAAGTATAAAGAATCTTCACGCGTCTATAAATGGAAAAGAAATTTTAAAAGGCGTTAATCTTGAAGTAAACAAAGGCGAAGTTCACGCAATTATGGGACCTAATGGAACCGGCAAAAGTACATTAGCTTCGGTTATTGCAGGTAGAGATGTATTTGATGTTACAGAAGGCTCTGTATTATATAAAGGTAAGAATTTGCTTGCACTTCCTGTGGAGGCACGTGCGAGCGAAGGTATCTTCTTAGGTTTTCAATATCCTGTAGAGATCCCTGGAGTTAGTATGACTAACTTTATGCGTACTGCTGTCAACGAACAGCGTAAGTATAAAGGTTTGGATCCTTTGCCTGCCGGCGAATTTCTTCGTTTGATGGAAGAAAAAAAGAAGATGGTTGAGATTACTGCCAAGTTAGCTAATCGTTCAGTTAATGAAGGCTTCTCAGGTGGTGAAAAGAAGAAAAATGAAATCTTTCAGATGGCAATGCTTGAGCCTACTTTATCTATTTTAGATGAAACCGATTCGGGTTTGGATATTGATGCTTTGCGTATAGTTGCTAATGGCGTTAATAAGTTGAGAAGCCCCGAAAATGCTACCGTAGTTATCACCCATTACCAACGCTTGTTGGATTATATTGTTCCTGATTTCGTACATGTATTGTTTGAAGGAAAAATTGTAAAATCAGGTGGCAAAGAACTTGCTCTTGAGTTAGAAGAAAAGGGTTATGAATGGATAAAAGATGCTGTTATTTAACCTTCCTTAATTTATTATGTAATGAGAAGCGATACCACAGATTTTCCATTAAAGAATACTCTTATCAATAACTTTGTTGAGCATGGTAAAGACATCTTTACCAACAACAAAGAAAGCATTATTGATATCCGTAAGCAAGCTTATACTAAGTTTATTGAGCAAGGTTTACCTACTCAAAAGCTGGAAGCTTGGCGCAACACCGACCTGACAGCCGTTTATAATGAAGAATACGATCATTATTATACACAGTCAAATGTTATTAAAGATATTGACTCTGTTTTTCAGTGCAACATCCCGCATTTAAATACCACCATGATAGCTTTGCTCAATGGTTGGTATGTTTATAAAGATGTTCCCCTAAAAACGATGGCTGACGGCACTATTATAGGTAGTTTGGCCGAAGCAATGAAGGTGTATCCCGAAATTTTTGATAAGTATTATGCAAAATATGCCACTTCTAAAGATGATGGTTTTATAGCCTTAAACACTGCAATGGCTCAGGATGGTTTCTTTATTTATGTGCCTGACAATGTTCAGGTGAAGAAGCCTATTCAGATTGTTAATGTTATTGATTATGATAAGAACATATTTCTTCAAACCCGTAACCTCATCGTTTTAGGTAAGAATGCTGAGTTAACTTTAGTACATTGCGACGATTCATATAATCATCAAAAATGTTTGTGCAATACTGTTTCGGAAATCGTTCAGGACGAAAATTCTTATCTTGATCATTACAAGATGCAGAATGTTAACAATAATTCTACCCTTATCAACAGCAGTTATTTTTACATGAAAAATAATGCCAGACTTACCACTAACGGCATGAGTTTGAATGGCGGTATTCTTCGTAATAATAACCATATAACTATTGATGGCGAAGGCTGCGAAACAAATGTATATGGCTTATATTTGATGGATAAGAAACAGCATATCGATAATCAGGTATTCATTGATCATGCTAAGCCAAATAGTTTGAGTAACGAGCTGTTTAAAGGCATCATGGACGATACTGCTTCGGGTGTTTTCAACGGACATGTGTTGGTGCGACGAGATGCGCAAAAGACGAATGCCTTCCAAAGAAATAAGAACATACTTTTAACGGATAAGGCTAAGGTAAATTCAAAGCCTTTCTTAGAAATTTATGCTGATGATGTTAAATGTAGTCATGGTGCAACTGTTGGTCAGCTTGACACTGAGGCAATGTTTTACATACGTTCACGAGGTATTAGCGAAGATAGTGCACGAATGTTACTGATGTATGCTTTCTGCGATGAGATCATCCAAAAAATAACTGTTGAACCTCTTAAACACAGGTTGGAAGACATGGTTAAGAAACGTTTGCGGGGCGAACTTTCGGTGTGTGCCCAATGTGTGTTGCATTGCAGTCATCCCGAAAAGGAATATAACTTCGAAATAGATTTATCTAAGATTTAAAAAAAGGCTTTTAGCTGTTTAGACTATTAGGCTTTTAGGAGCAAGAAAAGAGCTGTAATCATTAGTTGGTTACAGCTTTTTTTTATTTTTTTTATTATGGTATGAATTATTTTTGGTATGATTTTTTTATTTTGATGAATAAGAATTTTATTTATTAAAATAAAGGAAGAAAATTACGAATTACGAATTACGAATTACGTTTTTGGTAGGAAAAATTACAACTACACTAATTTCCGCGAAAGCGATAATAATATGATTTATAGTATCTGATAAATTTCGGTATGTCTCCCCAAAAAAAGTAAGATTGTCCGAGATATTCCGGTATGCTTCCCCGAAAAAAGTTAGAGTGTCCGAGATATTCCGGTATGCCTCCCTGAAAAAAATTAAGCTATCCGAAATATTCTGGTATGCCTCCCCGAAAAAAGTAAGAGTGTCCGAGATATTCCGGTATGTCTCCCTGAAAAAAGTTAAGCTATCCGAAATATTCCGGTATGCCTCTCTGAAAAAAATTAAGCTATCCGGAATATTTCGGTATGTCTCCCTGAAAAAAATAAGACTATCCGGAAAATCTCGGTATGCTTCCCTAGGATTTTTAGTATAATCCGAAATATTCCGGAATGCCTTCCTGAAAAAAGTAAGGCTATTGCAAAAAGTTGCATATGTCTCCCCGAAAAAAGTAAGGCTAGTGCAAGTTTTTGCAATTGCTTTCTATTTATTTTATAATACTGATTGAAAATCATTCATAAAATAAATAAAAAAAACAATATAAACATCATTTAAAGATTCTTTAATGATATATTTTTGAACTTAAACAGCCACAATCGGTAGGCCCACACAATTATTATCGCAAAGATTACCCTGGGGATGGTGATCCATAACACCGGCACTCCGATGGTTACAAATAAAAGTGTGTCTTCAAGCTGCGAATGGGAGACTGCCGTGTGATGGTTCAATATGTCGGTTTCTAAGCTTGTTATGTTCTTTTTTTCTAATTGCTCAATCATTATTGCTCCGCCGTATGCCAGTCCGAGGAAATTGGCTACTATCCATAAAAATGAGGTGTTTGCGGGCAATCCCATCATCCTCATAAATGGTGATAATAGCTTTGATAATAATTTTAGGATGCCAAAGTCTTCCAATACCTTTTGCAAAATCATTAAGGTATTTATAAATAAAATTATTTTTAATGAAAGCAATAAAGTGTTGATGCCCCATGTTTTCGATACTTCCATTAATGACGCTTGCGCGAATGCTTTTGATGTATCCGTGATTGTTTTCTGAACATCCGGAGGTAAAAATTGATTTAATATAAAGGCGCCCACAATACTTGTAAGCACTCTTATTAATATTATTTTAAGTGTTGATGAACCCGTCTTCCTCTGGATAATTGTTTCAACTATCAAATTATGAGCTATCAACACCATTAGAGCAAGTATAGTCATCTGACGAACACTCAACGACAGACTCATCATTACCGCAATAGCCGAATAAACATTGAGGAAGATGCCTGTTAAATATGCTAGTGAACACTGCCCGGGCAAACCAATTAAGTTAAATAATGGATTGATAAAATGTGCCAGCCAGCCCAGAATTCCGAAAAAGTTGAGCAATGTAACCGCAAATGATATAGGTATCATTAAACTTAACAACCATCTGCAAGTTTTTAATGCAGGAGGAATTGATAACTTTACGATAGTAAGTATTCGTTTAAGGAATTGAGTAAAAGTGGAGTCTGACTTCATTAAATTATGTTGTTTTATTTTGCAAAGTAAGTAAATAATTAGGAAGATTAACAAATAAAAATCTTTTTATTTAATTAATAAAAATATAGTATCTTTGTACAATGAAAGAAAGTCAAATAATAAAGAAAGTAGCCAGACAATTATTCCCAAATTGTCAGGTAATACTTTTTGGTTCAAGAGCACGAAAAGATTTCTTGCCAGATAGCGATTTTGATGTGCTAATAGTAATTGATACAATACTTTCACCAGAAGAAAAAATACCATTTCGCACACAAATAAGAAAAGAACTCATCAAATATAATATCATCTCCGATGTTTTAATTCAAAGTAAAATTGAAATAGAGGAAAAGAAAAAATTAACAGGACATATAGTAAAAACAATTATGAACGAAGGGATGGTATTATGAACTTCATTTACAATATAGATAAATAACCGCTAAGCAGTTTGGAACTGCTAAGCGGTATAACATATTCTCCGATTATCGGTTTTAATCCGCTTATCGGAGAAAAACACATAAATAAAAATCTTTTCTCACTCTGTGTCGTTTATTAGTAGTACTTTTATAAAAAATTTCAAACCATAATTATAATTAACATGATAAACTCTGAATTCGCTAAGATTGAGGCAATTGTTTTGCATAAGACAGGCAATAAATTGAATGAAGAAGGCATAAAGTTTTCAAAAGAACCGGTTAGAATTAACGAACTGCTGGAAGAACTCCTTTTAAAATATTTCTTTTCTCCTTTTAAGCAAAATGAATTTTATAACCTATCGCACGAAACTGACCTTAATCTCAATGAAGTATATAGCTACGTTTCTGCAATCTTTGATGATCCTGATAATTTATATGAGCAATCTGTAAATATTGCCAAACATCTTTATGAGCAATCAGTTCATCCTAAAATTAAAGGTGGTGAGTTGTATATTGTGTATTTTAAAGATTGTAATATTGATGGTGAACCGATGGATGCAGTTGGGATATTTAAATCGGAAACCCGCGAAACATATCTGAAGATATACAATGTAGGAGAAGGTTATGGTATTGAAAGTGATGCCGGTATTAATATTAATAAATTAGATAAAGGCTGCTTAATTTTGAATACCGAAAAAGAAAAAGGCTATCTGGCAGCAGTTGTTGATAACCTGAGTAAAGGTGGAGAAGCCTTATATTGGATTGATGATTTCCTTCATTTGCGTCCGCGATCTGATGATTATCACGACACCCAGAATGCAATTAACTTTTGTAAGAGCTTTGTAGTAGAGCATTTACCCGAGGAATATGAAATGACTAAAGTTGACCAGGCTGACATGCTTAATAAATCGGCAAAATTCTTTAAAGAGAATGATGCTTTTGATTTAAATGAATTTGCAAACGAGGTTATCAAAGCTCCGGAATTGATAGAAAGTTTTAAAACTTATAAAAACCAATACGAAGACGAACGGGATATGAAAATATCTGATGAATTTGATATTTCGGATGCAGCAGTCAAAAAACAAGCGCGTGTGATGAAAAGCGTGATTAAGTTAGATAAAAATTTTCACATCTACGTGCATGGCAACAGAGATATGATTGAAAATGGTACTGATGAAAATAATGGGATGAAGTACTACAAATTATTTTATAAAGAAGAAATGTCTTAAGAGGGAGCCTAAATAAATAAAAGTCTAAAAGCCTTTTCCTCACATAATTCATAATTCATAATTCATAATTCATAATTTATTATTACTTTTGCACCTCTTTAAAAAAGAGCTAACTAATAGTAATGAAGAAATACACTGAATACAAACAACTAAACCTTACCCAGCTAGGCAAAGACATGCTTAAAAGTTGGGAAGAGAACAAAATATTTGAGAAGAGTCTTGACTATCGTGAGGGCCATGAACCTTATGTATTTTATGAAGGACCTCCTTCAGCTAACGGACAACCGGGCATCCACCATGTTATGGCGCGTGCTATTAAAGATATTTTCTGTAGATACAAGACACAAAAGGGATTTTATGTCCGTCGTAAAGCTGGTTGGGATACACATGGTTTACCTATTGAAATAGCCGTTGAAAAAACACTGGGTATTACTAAAGAGGATATAGGCAAAACTATTTCTGTTGACGATTACAACCATCAATGTAAGAAAGAGGTGATGAAATACAAGGACCTATGGGATGATCTTACCCGTAAGATCGGCTACTGGGTTGACCTTAGTGATCCATATATTACCTTTGAAAATACTTATATTGAGAGTTGCTGGTATCTTTTGAGTGAGCTTTACAAAAAGGGATTGCTTTACAAAGGATATACTATTCAACCCTATTCTCCTGCTGCCGGAACCGGTTTAAGTACACATGAACTTAATCAACCGGGATGTTATCGCAATGTAAAGGATAATACTGCTGTTGCACAGTTTAAGGTTATAAAAGATGAGAAATCTGAAAAGCTTTTCAGCAATCTTCATGGTGATCTTTTCTTTATGGCTTGGACAACTACTCCATGGACTTTGCCTTCAAATACTGCCTTGGCTGTTGGTAAGAATATAGAATATGTAAAAGTTAAGACTTTTAATCCATATACAAGCCTGCCTATTACAGTTATTTTAGGTATAGATCTTTTAGGAAAGTATTTCCCTGAAAAGAATGCAGAACTAAAGCTGGAAGAATATATTGCAGGTGACAAAAATATTCCTTTTGTATTTTGCGAAAGCTATAAAGGTTCTGAATTAAACGGTATGCGCTATGAGCAATTATTGCCTTATGCTCAACCTGAAGATGGCGATGCTTTCAGAGTTATAATTGGGGATTTCGTTACTACCGAAGATGGTACAGGTATAGTTCATATTGCTCCAAGTTTTGGTGCAGATGACTTCCGCGTTGCCAAACAAAATGGTATTGGTGCTTTAACTATGGTTGATAAGCAAGGTAAGTTTATTGATACCATGGGAGAGTTTGCAGGTAAGTTCGTTAAGAGCGAATATAAACCTGACTACGATCCTAAGACTGACGAAAGTGTAGATGTTGAGATCATTGTTAAACTTAAGAAAGAGAACAAAGCTTTTAAAGTTGAGAAATACGAACACTCTTATCCACATTGCTGGAGAACAGATAAACCTATCTTATATTATCCTTTAGACTCTTGGTTTATTAAAACCACTGCTGTTAAGGATAGAATGATAGAACTTAATAAAACCATTAACTGGAAACCTGAATCAACAGGTTCGGGACGTTTTGGTAATTGGTTGGAGAATCTTGTTGACTGGAATCTTTCCCGTTCAAGATACTGGGGAACTCCGCTTCCAATATGGGTTACCGATGATAGAAGCGAAGAGATTTGCATAGGTTCAATAGAACAATTAAGTAATGAAATAAAGAAGTCAATTAAGGCAGGATTTATGGAAACAAATCCATATGCTTCTAAAGATTATAACTCTTTTGATTTACATCGCCCATATGTTGATGACATCTTCTTAGTATCTAGCAAAGGCCTTAAGATGACACGCGAAACTGACCTTATAGATGTTTGGTTTGATTCAGGAGCTATGCCTTACGCTCAATATCATTATCCATTTGATGCTCCTCCTGCGCACACGAGTGTTGAAGGTTGGAAGGGAGCTTTCCCTGCTGACTTTATCGCTGAAGGTGTTGATCAGACAAGAGGATGGTTCTTTACACTGCATGCTATTGCTGTTATGATGTTTGATGATGTTGCTTTTAAGAATTGCTTATCTAATGGTTTAGTTCTTGATAAAGTGGGCAACAAGATGTCAAAAAGATTAAACAATGCAGTTGATCCTTTTGAAACTATTGAAAAGTATGGCCCTGATGCAACCCGTTGGTATATGATTACTAACTCTCAGCCTTGGGACAACCTTAAGTTTGACTTAGAAGGTATCGGTGAAGTGCAGCGTAAGTTCTTTGGCACATTATATAATACTTATAGTTTCTTTTCTTTGTATGCTAATATAGATGGTTTTACTTTTAGTGAAAAAGAAATAGCTTTAGTAGACCGTCCTGAAATAGATAGATGGATACTTTCTGAATTAAATACTCTTATTATATCTGTAGATGAATATTATGCAGATTACGAACCTACAAAAGCAGGAAGAGTTATTCAGGAATTTGTTGATGAGTATTTAAGTAACTGGTATGTTCGTTTGTGCAGAAGAAGATTCTGGAAAGGTGTTTACACCGAAGATAAGATATCAGCTTATCAAACTCTATACAAATGTTTAGTTACTATTGCTCAGTTAGCCGCTCCAATTGCTCCTTTCTTTATGGATAGATTGTTCCAGGATTTGAATAATGTAACAGGACAATTAAAAGCTGAATCAGTTCACTTAACTGATTTCCCAATTGCTGATGATAAGTTTATTGATAAAGATCTGGAAGAACGTATGCAATTGGCTCAAAAGATTTCTTCAATGGTTTTATCTTTAAGAAAAAAGACTAACTTAAGAGTTCGTCAGCCATTGAATAAGATTATGATTCCTGCTGCAGATGCTAAGTTCAAAGCACAGATTAAAGCTATAGAAAATCTTATCTTATCTGAAGTAAATATTAAAGGAATTGAATACTTAGCAGACACCGGCATTCTGGTTAAGAATATCAAACCTAACTTTAAAACATTAGGACCAAAGTATGGTAAGATGATGAAGCAAATAGCTGCTGCTGTAGGATTATTTACACAAGATGATATTATTAAAATAGAAGCTGAAGGTGTATATAATCTAACTATTGAAGGCGAAGCTGTTGAATTATTAATATCTGATGTTGAAATTATAACCGAAGACATCCCGGGTTGGGTGGTTGCTAATATGGGAACCTTAACTGTTGCGCTTGATATTTCAATTACTCCTCAACTAAAGGAAGAAGGTATCGCACGCGAGTTAGTTAATCGTATTCAGAACCTTCGCAAGGATAATAACTTTGAAGTAACAGACAGAATAAATGTTAAAATTGAAAATAATAGTGAAATTACTAGTGCTGTTAACAATAATATTTCATACATTTGCTCCGAAACTTTGACTGATTCTTTAGAGATGGTTGATGTTATAAATGAGAGCACTAAACAGGAAATAGAATTAACGGAAGATATTACTACTTTTATTTCTATTTATAAAAATTAAGTTTAATAAAACGAAACAAACAAAAACAATGACACAAGCAGAAAACGTTAAAACAAGATATTCAGAAGAAGAACTAATGGAATTTAAGGAAATAATCCTTAATAAGCTTGAAAAAGCTCGTGAAGATCTTGAAGTTTTAAAAGAAGCTTACACTACAGGTGGTGAAAATGATATAAGCGACACCTCTCCTACTTTTAAGGTATTGGAAGAAGGCTATCAGGTTATGTCGAAAGAAGAAAACTCAAGGCTTGCTGCTCGTCAGCATAAGTTTATTAAATCATTAGAAGCTGCATTGGTAAGGATTGAAAACAAGACTTATGGTGTTTGCAGGGAAACCGGTAAATTAATTCCTAAAGAAAGATTACGTGTTGTTCCTCATGCTACTTTAAGCATAGATGCGAAACTTAACCAAGGTAACAACAAACGAATTTAATTCCAAATTGAATTTTATTATACATATAATGTTTAAAGGCGTTAATTAAAAAACGTCTTTAAGCTAAATGTGTGCCTTACATATTATATATATGCTTAAAAAATCACTGATAATAGTTTTTCTGATTCTTTTTCTTGATCAGTTTATTAAGATATGGATCAAAACCCATATGTCGTTAGGGCAAGAAATACATGTTGCCGGAAACTGGTTTATCATACATTTTACCGAGAACGAAGGCATGGCTTTTGGTATGCGTTTCGGAGGAGGATTTGGTAAACTTATCTTAAGTTTGTTCAGGATAATTGCTGTTGGAGCTATTGGATGGTATGTATTAAAACTTATAAAAGAACAAGCAGATAAACTCTTAATTATATGTATGAGTTTTATATTTGCCGGAGCTCTTGGCAATATATTAGACAGTGCTTTTTATGGTATGATATTTAACGAAAGTTATTTTGCTATAGCTAATTTGTTTCCTAAAGGAGGTGGTTATGCTGCTTTTTTGCATGGCAAAGTAGTTGATATGTTTTACTTTCCTATTATTGAATCTCACTTTCCATCATGGTTTCCTGTATGGGGTGGTGAGGAATTTGTTTTCTTCCGTCCTGTGTTTAACCTTGCCGATTCATCAATTACTATGGGAGTGGTGATGCTTATTCTTTTCCAGAAACGTTTTTTTAAGAAACATACAGAAGAAGTAGTTCCTGAAACTATTGCTGAAGAAACTACAAATTAATTAATAATTAATAATTAACCCTGTCTCTCCCTCTCTTAGTCTCTTTATCTCAGTAATGTTACCGTTCCATTTCTTTTTATCTGCTCATTTGTATCTTTAATGATGCCTGTAACCAAATAAACATACACACCATAAGGTACAAACTTACCTTTAAAGGTTCCATCCCAACCTTTATTCTTATCTGTACTTTCGAATAGCAATTCTCCCCAACGATTATATATAATCATCTTAAACTCACTAAACTCTGCTAATGTTACTATTTTAAATTCATCATTCAAACCATCTCCATTAGGAGTAAAAGAATTAGGAATATTAATTGGATTACAATTAGAATATGTAACATTTATATTATCTGTTGAGCTGCATTTTGTTGTTGTGTCTGTAACTTTTACCCAGTAATATCCTAATTGTGTTATCTTAGATATAGGAGATGTTGATCCATCCTGCCAAAGATAACTACCTTTGTTAATTGTAGCATTAAGTGTAATTGTATCTCCTTGGCATAATTTATAATCGCTACCTAAATTAATAATAGGTAAGGGTAAATAATTAATTATAATAGTATCGGAAGTTGTAATACCATAATCAGGGAAGTAAGCCCTTACCCAGTAAGTACCTGCTTTAGTAACAGTATATGTTGCAACATGGCTACTATCCTGCCATTTATAAATGGCATTAGGCATATTAGGATTTAAAACTAATGTTTCTCCTTCGCATAATGTAGTATCATTCCCTAAGCTAAATGCAAAGCTACACTCACACACTGAAACATCATCTATATAAATATAAGTGCGACCTGATAAATTAGACGGATAGTTTATAATAAAATTATCAAAGTTACCTATTGTTAAATATTGTTCTCCTCCATTAGAAATAAACGTATTTGTTATTTTAGACCAATTAATAGTATCTATATTAAAAATATCATTTTGAACTTTAATTCCATTATTAAAAATGGGGAGTGTATTATCCTGTACTGAATCTTTTGTAATAAGCATACCTATTGAATCTAATAATACATAAGCAGTAGGACTCCATATATAAGTATATTCAGCAAGAGAGATATAAAATTTAGTGCAATATCTTTTATTTGCAATCAACGAATCACTTAATATTGTTTTTATTGTCTCTCTATAATTATTATTTTCATAAATAGCACAAGCAGCATAAGCTACTCCTGTATGAGCATTTTGAAATCCACCAACATTTAAAGGCACAGAAAAAGTACCAGGTAGGCCACAAGCATTATAATATTCAGTACTAAATCCCCACCAGTGAGTCGCTAAATAAAGTTCATCAGTTCCTAAAGGGCAGGAACTGAATACTTCAAATGAAGGATTTTGAACCAGGTTAGGACTAAGAACCTGTGCATTTAGATTAGTAAATGCAAATAGAGATATGATTATTATGATGATTGCTTTATTCATTATAAATAATAAGTAGCAAAGATATACAATTAGACGCAATAAAAGCAAAAACGTTTCAATTATTTTATCAAAAATAAAAATTAAATCCTTAAAAGGATAAAATAACATCTTTTTCACCAAAAAAAGAATGCCCTCTATACAAATACCGTGCCAAAGCTATTTTTTGGGAATAATTATAATAGTCGTGTAATTAGGGTTTTGAATTGTGAAAATTGTTTGCTAAATATTGGTATTGTCATTCGAATATATTCAAACGATGTATCCAAGCATGGTATGGTCATTTGAATATATTTAAACGATGTACCCAACCTTGGTATGGTCATTTAAATATATTCAAACGACATAAACACTCTTGGTATGGTCATTTGAATATAAATAAATGATGTATCCAACCTTGGTATGGTCATTTAAATATATTCAAATGATATAAACACTCTTGGTATTGTCATTTTAATAATTTTGAATACTAATACCAGACAAGTATTTTAATCTCTAAAATAAAAGAAGAATGATATTACTTTTGTTAAGTATACTATTTATTATAAGTATTAAAATAATCACTCTTTTAGTAGTATTAATGTATTGTTAAATTGAGATTATTTGATTTTTTATAAGATTTTAAAATTGTAGAATGCTTAGAGGTTCCAAACTGTATAGCAGGTAAAAGTAAAAACTTAAAATAATAACCTTTAAGTCGGAAATCGGCTAAGCGGTAAGATTTTTCTTAACTGAGAACCTCTTAAAAACATCCCCCTAGCCCCCTTCAAAAGGGGAATTTGCTTTTCAACTTTAGGCATTTTAGGCACTCTAAGTACTTTAGGCACTCTTCTTATTTCCCCCTATTTGTACCATCAATACCATGATATTTCCATTTCACACCCTTAAGATCCGTAGTAATTTTGCAACCTAAATAATAATGATAATGAAAAAGACAATTCTACATATAGCAGATACCCGTGGCGATGCCAATCATGGATGGTTGCACAGCAGACATACCTTTAGTTTTGCCAACTACTACAATCCCGAACGTATGCATTTTGGTGCACTTAGAGTTTTAAATGATGATATAGTAAAAGGTGGCGAAGGTTTTGGGATGCATCCTCACGATAATATGGAAATAATTTCTATCCCTTTGATTGGTGATCTGGAACATAAAGATAATATGGGTAATGTGACAGTTATCCGCAAAGGAGATGTACAGGTGATGAGTGCCGGAACAGGTGTTTTCCATAGCGAATATAATAAGAATCCTGATACTGATGTTAACTTTTTGCAGATATGGGTTGTTACTAATACAAAGAATGTAGCACCACGTTATGATCAGATTTCAATAAAAGAATTAGAAAGAGAAAATGAATTCTATCAGATACTTTCGCCCGATGCCAACGATCAGGGAGTATGGATATATCAGGATGCCTGGTTTCATATAGGCGACTTTAAAGCAGGTAAATCTCAAACTTATACTTTTAAGAAAGAAGGAAACGGATTATACATCTTTTTACTGGAAGGCGAAATAGATGTAGAAGGACAAATCTTAAATAAGAGGGATGGATATGGGATTTGGAATACAGATAATGTATTGATAAAGGCAACTAAAGATGCCAGAATATTATTAATGGAAGTTCCAATGACAATCTAAATAAAATAAAAAAGGAATAATAAATTAAATTGCCATGATTTTTACCATTCATACCTTAATTTATACATTTCGCAATCATATAAACCGATGTAATTTTGCATCATAAAAATTAATACTTTAAATACTTTAAAAATTAAATCAAATGAACAAGAAAACTTTAGTAACAATAGCTATATTCTTATTAGCAGGATTATTTGTAAATGCTCAAACATACAAAGCAGATCTAACAAACTCAAAACTTACCTGGATAGGTAAAAAGGTAACCGGCGAGCACAACGGTACCATAGCATTAGCAGCAGGCGAATTTATAGTTGAAAATGATGTTATCAAAAAAGCAACTTTTGATATAGATATGAAATCTTTAAAAGATTTAGACTTAACTGACGAAGGTTACAAAGCTAAATTAGAAGGACATCTTAAATCAGATGATTTCTTTGGTGCTGATAAATTCCCTAAAGCAACATTTGTGTTAGATAAAGCTACCAAAATTGAAAAAGGTATCACTACTATCAAAGGTAAATTAACTATCAAAGGTGTTACTCAGCCAATAGAATTCAAAGCAGTAATTTCAAGCACACCTGAAGGTTATAAAATATGGGCTAACATTACAATCGACAGAACTAAATTCGGTCTTAAATATGGTTCAGGTTCTTTCTTTGATAATTTAGGTGACAAAACTATCTATGATGAGTTCTATGTGAATATAAATCTATTGATAAAGAAATCTTAATTAATAAATTTCATTAAATAAATTGCCGCCTGTGAACTATATGTTCACAGGCGGTTTTGTTTTATTAAAGATAATGCACTTGAGTCATCTTTGATAAATTATCTTAGAATTACAACGTCGTCATTGCGAGGAGGAACGACGAAGCAATCTATTGTTTGTGTGTAGAATGAGATTGCTTCACTTCGTTCGCAATGACGGCATGGTACTTTTATGTTTAGATTCAAACTTATAAAATAAAGCTTTGATTTATTCGTTAATAAAGCCGGCATAAATCAACTATTAAAACTTACATATAAATAAGTCTTAATATCAAAGTAGATTTTATAACTTTGCCACTTAATTTTAAAAAGAAATAAATAACTTATATGGAAGATCGTCCAAATAATGTACATCGTTACTTACCAATAATATTTGCGCTTGTTTTAGCTGCAGGTATACTAATAGGACTTAAATTACCAAACAAACATCGCAACACAAAATATGATAAGATAGGAGATGTTATCAATCTAGTGATGCAAAACTATGTAGATAGTGTTGATACCGAAACATTAAAAGCCAAAGCAATAAGTGGTATGCTTGAAGGGCTGGATCCACATTCAGTATATATTCCTGCTGCCGAATTTAATGAAGCTAATGATCCTTTGCTTGGTAAGTTTGAAGGGATAGGTGTTCAGTTTAGATTGCAGAAAGATACTATTATGGTGATAACTCCTGTAGTTGGTGGACCATCCGAAAAGGTAGGTGTAAGAGCTGGTGATAGAATCGTTACAGTTGATGGTGTAAAAGTGGCAGGTGTTAAGATAAAAGATACCGATGTGATGAAGAAACTCAAAGGACCAAAAGGGACTAAAGTAAGAGTTGGTATTATCCGCCGAGGTATTGCTCATCCTATTGAGTTTACTATTATTCGCGACGTGATCCCTACTTATAGTATTGATGTTTCGTATATGGTAGATAATGAAACAGGGTATATTAAATTAAGTAAGTTTTCTGAAACCAGTCACGAAGAGTTTATTGATGCAATGATGACTCTTAAAGATAAAGGTTTGAAGAAACTTATCCTTGACCTTAGAGGTAATGGCGGTGGTTATCTTCAGATAGCTATAAGATTGGCTGATGAATTTCTTTCGGAAGGTAAGATGATTGTATATACCGAAGGACGTAATCAGAAGAAACGTGAAAGTCTGGCAACAAGTCGTGGTATGTTTGAGAACAGTCCTTTAGTTGTATTGATTGATGAATTATCTGCTTCAGCTTCTGAAATCATTTCGGGAGCAATTCAAGATAATGATCGTGGTTTGATAATAGGTAGAAGATCTTTCGGTAAAGGTTTGGTACAGGAGCAATATTTCCTTTCGGATAGTAGTGCAGTAAGGTTAACAATTGCAAGATATCATACACCAACAGGACGTTGTATTCAACGTTCATATAAAAATGGTACTGAAGATTATCTGAACGAACTTAACCAGCGTTTCACAAGTGGTGAGTTGGAGAATCCGGATCTTACCAAGTTTGCAGACTCTTTAAAGTATAAAACACCTAAAGGAAAGATCGTTTACGGTGGTGGCGGTATCATGCCGGATATTTACGTACCTATTCATACCGATAAAAAACTTGAATACTACAATGCAGTTTCTAATAAAGGTATTATTTATCAGTATTCATTTGATTACGTTGATAAATACAGAACTGAATTAAGTAAGTATAAGAGTTCTGATGACTTTATCAAACGCTTTGTTATTGATCAGACTATATTAAATGACTTTAAGAATTATGCCGAAAAGAATGGAGTTAAAGACATAGTTATGGATGCTGAATCATTAAAGAAAATAACTATACATCTTAGGGCTTACATTGGTAGAAATCTTTTTGACGATAAATGCTTTTATCCTATCTATCTGTCAAGTGATCCAACGTTCTTAAAGGCTGTTGAAGAGATTAAGAAAATGAAGTAATACTGTTGTATTGAAATGGGATTCTACGATCTTGATAAGGAACAACGCGACCTCATAGTTGATAAGATTCGCAACGATATTCATGATGAACTTATCAATAATAAGATTGAGAAGACCACTACTTATTTCTCTGATAGCGATACTTATATCCGTAAGGCTGCTTACTTATCTATAGGGAAGATCTTTAATGCAAATAAAGACCTACATCAAAAGATAATAAGTATGCTTGATATGTTGTTCCTCTCTGATATTTACTATATCCGCCAGACGGTTATCAATTCCTGTGGTGAGATTGGCTTAAAGGACTTCTCTATTATTGAAGCTTTACTCAAGAAAGCTTTATTTGACGAACATCATGCTGTACGCAATGCTGTTATAGGTGCTTTGAAGAAGATAATAGAAAAGAACCCTAAACCTTCTCTTGTCTTTGCAAAAAGATATCTTCTACATACAGATAAAGAAATACGTCGTGAGATATGTCATGGTTTGGAGCTTAGAGGAAGGAAATATCCACAGGATATATTGCCTTTATTAAAGGAATTACAGTACGAAAAGACTGCCAGAGTACGCAATATGCTTATACATGTTATTGGTCAGATTGCATATAAAAAAGGCTGTCTCTCTGTAGTAGCTGCTGATTTAATTGGATGGGAAAACAAGGCTCTTGTTAAAGAAGCTGTTGATGAGATAATACTTGTGCATGATAGTTATAAGAACTTTGCTGCTCTAACTCAACAGCAAGCTATTGACTATTTAGCAAGCGTTTTTGATAAACATAAAGATTAGTATTTTGTTTTTAAAACTAATATCTTAACAATTGTTTATTAATGAATCTCCACAAGGATTATTTTTGTACTTTTGCGCTAATATAATTTAGTTTATGAAACAAACTCTACTTACTATATTTCTTCTTCTAATGTTCTTGTTTGCTTATAATAAGTCGATGAGTCAGATTAGTATAGGAGGACTTCCGCTTACATTGCAATACAAAACTTCTTACAACGATTTAAAGACAATCAGTATTGATAAACCGGATATGCAGAAGCTTATGCTTGAAGATGAACTCTCGAACAAAGCAGGTGCACCATATCGCATGGGTTTGAATATCCCTGTTGGGAAAGGTATACATAATTCAGGTACATGGACTACTCTTGCAAATGGTGATAAGGTGTGGAGGTTAAGGTTAATGGCAAAAGATGCTCAAGCTATAGGTGTTTACTACGATAAGTTATATATCCCGAAAGGTGGCAGACTGTTTTTATATAATAATAATTACAATAAAATATTAGGTGCTTATACAAGCATCAACAATTCTCCCTCAGGTGTATTTGCTACTGAGCTTACAGGGGGTGAATCAGTGATATTAGAGTACGACCAGCTTGCAAACGTTACTGAAGAAGCCATTATCAACATATCAGAGATCAATTACGCTTACAGATCAGCGAATAGCTTTGGTGGTTCGGGTGCTTGTGAGGTGAACGTTAATTGCAGCGAAGGTGACAACTGGAAGCCTCAACAACATGGTGTTGTAAGGATATCAATTAAGCTTAATGGCGGTTCTTATTGGTGTACCGGCTCTGTTGTTAACAATGTTAGGAAAGATTATAAACCATATGTTTTAACTGCTGATCATTGTGCACAGGGTGCTACACTAACAGACTTATCACAATGGATCTTTTACTTTAATTATGAAGCACCTTCGTGCACTGATCCTATTTATGAAGGCAGCTTAGCTACTAAAAGCATGACAGGAGCTACTAGATTGGCCGAAGGTGGTAACAGTGGCAATACTGGTTCTGATTTTTACCTTGTTATCTTAAATAATAACATTCCTGAATCATATAATCCCTACTTTATTGGATGGGACAGGCAGAATATACCCGGTAATTCAGGTGTTAGCATCCATCACCCTGAGGGTGACATTAAAAAGATATCTACTTATGGTACTCCACTTGTGTCATCTGATTGGAATAGCCATACTATACAAACACACTGGCAGGTTTATTGGGACCCAACTGCTAATGGTTATGGTGTTACTGAAGGAGGTTCTTCGGGTTCGCCTATCTTTAATGAGAATGGTAAATTGATAGGAACGTTGACAGGTGGTGATTCATACTGTGGCAACCTTACCGGAGCTGATTATTATGGTAAGTTTTACTACCACTGGAATTTGAATGACAGTACTGCTTCTGGTAGGCTTAAAGATTGGCTTGATCCGGATACTACGGGTGTTAGCACGCTTAATGGTATGTATTATGCGTCTTTTGATTTTGTTGCTGACAAGACTATTATTCCTGTTGGGTCAACTGTTAATTTTACTGATGTATCTACCGGTGGTCCTTACGCTTATCAATGGAAATTTGTAGGAGCTACTCCTGATACATCTAATGATCAAAACCCTACTGACATATTGTACACTACATGTGGTTCATATGCAGTTACTATGAGAGTTGCTAATACTGATACTGCATATCAAAAGATAAAATCTAATTATATAATGGTGTATGATGAGGTAAAGTTTTATCCTAATCCTGCCGATGATTATGTATGGTTAGACTTGCAATACAATAATTTCACGAAAGTGAAAATAAGTATATACAATATGTTTGGGATGCTTGTAAGAACAATTGAAAGACCACTTACTGACGAAAAAAAGATATTAATTGATACCAGTTGGTTGAGTTCGGGGATGTATATTTTTAAAATAGAAGGCGACACCAGAGTATCACAAAAGAAAGTTATAGTTATTCATAAATAATAGTTAGTTTTAGAATGGAAAACATCATAGAAATAATAAATAATACTCAAACAAATATAAGTAATAAAGTAAAAGATATATCAACTAAAGTACTTAATAACGAAAGGATAAGTGTTGACGAATGTATTACTTTATATCAAGATGCAGAGTTAAGTCTGGTAGGCATGCTTGCCAATTATATAAGAGAAAAGAAGAACGGTAATTATACTTATTTTAATAAGAATTTGCATTTGGAGCCAACTAATATCTGCATTCATAATTGTAAGTTCTGCTCTTACTCAAAGAAAATAAATACCGATGGTTGGGAGTATACAGTTCCTGAAATGGTAGAACAAGTGAAGCAAGCTCCAGCCGAAATCACTGAAGTTCATATAGTAGGCGGTGTACATCCTTATCGTGATATTCATTATTATGGTGAGTTGATAAGAGAAATCAAGAAGGCTAGGCCAGATATTCATATAAAGGCTTTTACAGCAGTTGAAATTGATCATATGATAAAGAAGGCTGGCATAACACTTAATGAAGGTGCCCGATTACTTAAGAATTATGGTCTTGATTCTATCCCTGGTGGTGGTGCTGAGATCTTTGACGAGACACTTCGTCTAGAGATTTGCTCTTCAAAATCTACATCTGCCCGATGGCTCGAAATACATGAGGCACTTCATAACGAAGGCATTCCATCAAATGCAACTATCTTGTATGGGCATGTTGAAACCTATGCTCATCGTGCCGATCATATGAATAGATTAAGGGAGTTGCAGGACAGAACAGGCGGTTTCAATGCCTTTATTCCATTAAAGTTTAAACATAAGAACAATACAATGTCTGATATTAAAGAAGTATCAGTAATTGAAGACTTAAAGAACTATGCAATTGCAAGGATTTTCCTTGATAACTTTAATCATATCAAAAGTTACTGGCCAATGACAGGCAAACAACTTGCTCAACTTGCTCTTTCTTTTGGTGTTGATGATTTTGACGGGACTATCAATGATTCTACAAAGATCTATTCTTTAGCAGGATCTGAAGAGCAGAACCCATCAATGACAACCGAAGAAATGAAGCAGCTAATTAGAGATGCAAAACGAGTGCCGGTTGAAAGGGATTCGGTATATAACATTATAAGTAAGGATTAAACGCTGATGCTGAACAATGGGGAGCTAAAAAAGAAGAAGATTTATGATAAGAAAACTGCTTTGCAGAAAGCATCGCAGTATTGTGCTTATCAGGAACGATCGCAGCAAGAAGTGCGGGATAAGCTCTACGATTGGGGATTGCATAAGGAGGATGTTGAAGATTGTATTGCCGAACTAATAATTCAGAATTTCATTAACGAGGAGCGTTACTCTAAATTGTATGCTGTAAGTAAGTTAAGGCAGAATAAGTGGGGCAAAGTAAAGATTAAACAAGAGTTGAAACTAAAAAAGATTAGCCCTTACTGTATTAAAATTGCTTTAGATGAGATTAACGATAGCGAATACAGGAGCATCCTCAGTATCATACTTAAAAAGAAAGCTGCCGAAGTTAAAGACACCAACAAATACAAGCGTATGGCTAAGATAGCATCCTTTGCCATCTCTAAGGGATTTGAAAACGAGCTGGTAAGAGAGATTCTTAAGTTTGATGAAGAGTAAGCAATAATCAATAAATAAACATAATAAAGCCGAAATTTAATATATAATAAGATACATTTAGCTTAAGATAATATTAAACCTAATCCTGTTTTTATAGGCTTAGGTTTTTTTGT
>CAIWDQ010000374.1 GCA_903911455.1 uncultured bacterium | reverse complement strand
TTCAGACTTATGACACAAAATTATAAAAAAAAGTTAAATGTCAACTATGAAACTTGTTTTGCAACATAGAAGGCACTCTTTTTATTGACTTTATTTCTTTATTGAATCCGCTTTAGCTTGTGCGTTACGTTGTTCGTAAATCTTAATTAAAGCTTCAGCCGGTACGCCCAATGTTTCAAGCGATTGTTTAGCCGAAGGAGCCAACTCATGAGTAGGATATTTATTTAAAAACTCTTTATAATATTTATCAGCATTTTTATAATCCTTTAGTTTATCATCATAAATATATGCTTTTAAAAACAAACATTCAGGAGTAAATTTAGATTGAGGATACACCGTTGTTACCCTGTCAAGAAGCTTAATAGCTTCAGCATTTTTACTTATATTAACTGACAACCTAGCTGCATTAAAAACGAATTTATCAGCACTGCTATCATTCGGAAATCTGTCAGCAAAATCGATGTATAAATCAATAAGTGTTTTTGATTTAGTAGAGTCTAATGCAGAAGTAGAGTTCCTTAATTCATTTTCGAGAGTAGTGATCTTCTGTCTGCTTTTATCTAACGAAGGTTTACAGGAAATGATTGTAATTGCTGCAATTATCAGCAATAAATAAGTATTTACTTTTCTCATGTTTATTTATTAAATTTGGTTTATGATTTTATTTTTATTGTTTTTAATATTTCTTTTTACTTTGAAAAGGGAAATTCATCTTGTAATCAACGTCAACAATACCTTTAGAGATATCAGTTAATTTACGTTTCAACAGCATCTTCTTTAATGGAGTAAGTCTGTCAACAAAAAGTTTACCTTCCAGATGATCATATTCGTGCTGAATAACTCTGGCATTAATGCCTTCAAACTCCAGTTCATGTTCATTAAAATTCTCATCAAGATATTCTATTTTAAGTTTAGATTTTCTTAAAACATCTTCATGAATATTAGGAACACTCAAACAACCTTCGTTATAAAGCCATTCGTTTCCAGTTTCTTCAACAATATAAGGATTAATCATAATCATCTTCATATCCATAGCTTCAGGATATTCTTTTTTGAAAGGAATGGTGTCGATAACCATCAATCTTATAGAGTGATTAACCTGAGGTGCAGCAAGTCCAACACCTTTTGAATGATACATTGTTTCGAACATATCATTGATAAGTTGCTCAAGATTTGGATAGTTACTATCAATATCCTGAGCTACTTTTCTGAGAGTAGGATGTCCGTATGCGTTTATTGTCAATATCATTATTAAAATACTATTTATTTATGTTTTTATTAGCTCTGGTTTCCATATATGTTTGAAGAATCAAAGTAGCACTTACACTATCAACAAGCGATTTATCCTGACGGTCTTTTTTCTTAAGTCCCGCCATCAATATCGATTGTGTAGCAATCTTTGAAGTAAACCTTTCATCACATCTTTCAACCGGAATAAGTGGAAACTCTTTTTTCAACTGATTAATAAAAGGAATAATAAACTTAGCTGATTCAGAAGCCTGATTATTCATTTGTTTGGGTTCGCCTACCACAAAACAATCTACAGTTTCTTTAGATACATATTCTTTTAAAAACTGAATAATATCATTAGAATGAACTGTAGTAAGAGAGTTAGCAATTAACTGAAGTTCATCAGTAACAGCTATACCCACTCTTTTTTGCCCGTAATCAATTGCAAGAATTCTTCCCATTATATTTTTCTGCAAAATTAATCTAAATTATAAGTTTAGACAAGAAAATTAAAAGAAACTTAAACTTAATCATCAAAACAATTAAGATGATATAATTGTTGTAAAATTGTAATTATTTAATTAATAAATGAATTGTGGAAAAGGCTTATGTTATTATTCATAATTTATCTTAAAACTTTTAAGGACTTATTAATATTTAATCTAAGTTTGTACTCTATTTTAAACTACTATGGTGGAGACTTCTGATCAATCTGGAAATAAAGAAATTTGGAAAAAGGACGAGAATGAAACTCGCCCAAGAAGAAAGCTTTATTCCAAGCGAAAGGAAAGTAAGATTAAAAAGTTAGCCAGAAAGTTAAAGAAATGGTACAATACCACATTCAGAGCCAATGCTGTACCCAACCCTTATAAGTATTTCAGTAAACAAAGGGGTATTGCATCAGCAAAAAGAAGAAAGCAATTTTTTCAAAGATTAAAGAGTTCTATATTTTCTTCAAATAAAAGTGTCGTAGAAATTAATTCTGATGTTAGACAAAAAAGGAAAAGCAGTCGTAAATCCAGTAAACTTAAAAAAGAATTAAAGAAAATAGCTTTAAAACCAATAACTGATTTAACTAAAAAGAAGAAGATAAATATTTATACTAAGTTTCAGCGAGAAGTATTATTAAATACAATAAAAGAACCTATAGCAGGATTATTCTCAAATAAAAAATCAGGAGGTAGTTCAAAAACAAAAAGGAGTTTTAAATATTATTTTGAGAAAGAACAAAGAAAATTAAGACAAGAAAAATATAAAAAGATAAAGAATAATATCATTACAGCTCCTGTAAGATTAATAAAATCTACAGCAAGATCACTCAAAAAGTTCTTTAAATTTATCTTAAACTTCAGAAAGCAATTTGCTCTTCTAAGAAATGACTTGAATAGAATATCAATAAACTCTGAATTAAAAGATCGTTTGATTTATACTTATCTTAATTCAACTTTATCTTTTCTGCTCTCTTTTATTCTTATTTTCTTTATAAACCAAATAGTAACAGTTTATTTACTCTCTTTATATAATATCCCTACTATATTACATAGTATGGGAGGCTTTATAAATTATTCTGACAGATATAGACAGATAATGGATTATCTTGATATTATATATTTAGTAGGTCCATTTTCTTATCTTTGGACAAGATTAAATATCATTGTAATATTTGGAACAGCGCCATTTTTATCACTATTATTAGCTGTATTCTTCTATAGATTATACGGAATTGCTAAGACAAAACTACGTTTCTTAAAAGTTTTCTTTTTATGGAGCTTGATCAATAGTTTTAATATGTTTTTTGGAGCTTATATTGCAGGTGCAATAACAAGAACAGGTTTTATTAAGTTTTCGGAATGGATTTTCTTTAGTAATAAATACGATATAGGTGAAATAATAATGATGACTTGCTCAATGATTGTGCTTATAACTATTGGATACTTTACAAGAACATTTTTTCTTAAAGCAGCAGACCATAAGGATTTAACCATCCAAAGAAACAGGATTTATTATTTATTTGCTCAAGTTTTATTGCCTTATATTTCAGGTATATTAGTTCTTCTATTAATAAGTGTGCCATATATAGTCCATTTTAATATATTTATTTATTTAACAATTGCATTTGTTGTTGTTACATCTGTAGTTAGCCCAAGAGGTTTTCAAAAAGAGAATATTACTGTAATTAAACAAAAACGAGATTATAATATACTAAAGTTAGGGACTTTTTTATTACTTTTAATTTTATTGGTATTTAAAATCTTCTTTTATAAAGGTATTACAATTATTTAGTTTACTTACATCAAAAAATCTTTTCGCAGATTAATCAAAACAAAGTATCTTTGCAAAAAAAAATACTTACAAATAATGAAACATAAAAATATTGGATTCAATTCCAAACTTATTCACGGTGGTGGATTTGAAGATGCATTAGGTAGTGCTACAGTACCAATTTATCAAACATCAACTTTTAAATTTAAAGATGCAGATCATGGTGCTGCATGTTTTGCAGGCGAAAGTGATGGTTACATTTATACTCGAATAGGCAACCCAACTATTTCTGCTTTAGAAAATCAGATAGCTGAACTTGAAAATGGTTTTGGAGCTGTTGGAGTTAGTTCAGGAATGGCAGCAGTTACTACTATTTATATGGCTTTGTTAAATCAAGGCGATCATATGGTAAGTTCTGCAGCTGTTTATGGTCCATCAAGAGTTGTTATGGAACAACACTTTTCTAGATTTGGAGTTGAATCAACTTATGTTAATACAGAAAATATTGAAGAAATTAAAGCAGCAATTAAACCAAATACTAAAGTTATTTTTATAGAAACACCTGCTAATCCAACAATGGCTATTACAGATTTAGAAGCTGTTGCTAAATTAGCTCACGAAAATAAATGTTTACTTGTAGTTGATAATACTTTTTGCAGTCCTTATTTGCAACAACCTTTAAATCTAGGTGCAGATGTTGTATTTCATTCAATGACTAAATTTATTAATGGACATGCTGATATAGTTGGTGGTATAATTATTGCAAAAGAAGAAGCATATTATAAGAAACTTCGTACCATGATGATTAACATGGGATGTAATATGGATCCTCATCAAGCTTATATGGTGATTAGAGGTTTAAAAACTTTAGGAATAAGAATTGATAGGTCTCAGGAAAATGCAATGAAAGTTGCTAACTTTTTAGAAAAGCATCCTAAAATAGAATGGATTAAATATCCTGGATTAAAATCGCATCCTCAATATGATCTTTGTTGTAAACAAATGAAAGGTTTTGGTTCGATGATTAGTTTTGAAGTAAAGGGAGGTGTAAAAGCTGGTAAAGTTTTAATGGATAACGTTGAACTTGCTATCCTTGCAGTTTCATTAGGTGGTGTTGAAACTTTGATTCAACATCCTGCGTCAATGACTCATTCTAAGATGGAAAAAGCTTCACGCGAAGCTGCTGGTATTACCGATGGTTTGGTAAGATTCTCAGTAGGTATTGAAGATGTTGAAGATATTATTGCAGATTTAGATCAAGCTTTAGCTAAGATTTAATTTCATAAGAAATTTTAGATATCATATCGTGATTAGACTGATATTATGCTTTATCAGTTTAATCACGATTTTTTTATTCTTTATTTTTAATTGAAAATATGTTAATAACTTCGGCTTAATACTTCCTTAGCTATTCTTTGATGTTATTTTGCTATTAATTGGT
>CAIWDQ010000373.1 GCA_903911455.1 uncultured bacterium | reverse complement strand
CGCTCGGTGACCCTAATGTCATCGGTCACCGAGCGGAGTCGAGGTGTTTCTTTAATAATCCCTACAAACATACAAATTATTAATCATACCAAAATTATTTTAATAAGATTTCTTTTTAAAATAAAATAGTTTGTATTGGAATAATAATTGTATCTTTGCAGCATCTAGTTTCTATTCGGATAATTTTAAATTAATAGGAGTAAAAAACATCTTCGCTATCCGGAAACAAATCAGAATAGAGTAGCAGTATCGGTTTTTATTAATGTTGTTGAAATACTAACGACGATTAATCTTAAAAAAATGAGTAATATTACTTCATGCGCATCTGTATTTTCGTATTCTGATTTTTTAAATAATCAGATTTATAGGCAAAATTGTAATGCAAAGTCAAGTTGTGAGCAGATAGTACCTAACTCTCAACTTAAGGTGTCTTTCTATCAACAGTCAGGGTCTTATTGCCGGCAAAAAGAGTCTTCGTGCCAACAAGCAATGTCATCATGCTCGCAAGTAATGTCTACATGCCCGCAAGCAAAGTCTTGGTACCATCAAACAGAGTCTACATGCTGGCAAATTGAGTCTACATGACAGCAAATAAAGTCTACATGCGAGCATATAGACCGGATATGCCCCTTCGGAGACTTTTTGAAAACGCAATTTAATAAATTAAACAATAATATATCAATAACTTAAATTAAAATTAATAAAATGAATCAGAAACCATCAATAAACACCGGGTTGACCGGCTTTAGAGATTTAGATGCATTGCATCAAGCAAAAGTATCCTATTCGGGATTGCTTGGGAATACTAATTTTACAGATCCTGAACCTTCTTTAATAGTATTTTTGGCAGCAATTACTGATTTTGATACTAAATTAGTTTTTGCTCATGGTAAATTTGGAGCACCTAAAGCTGCCAAAAATGCAGCACGTATAGTTTTGAATGAGGTATATAGTAATGAAGGTCATTACGTAAATCGTGTATGTAATGGTGATTTGGAAAAGTTGTTAACAAGTAGATTTGCAGTAACTGAAGATAGAACGCATAAAGAAATTGCCGATTTTTCAGTTGTGAATGGGACTAATCCGGGAGATCTTGATTTTTCGGTAAAAGCTAATGATTTAGCAAGTTCTTATGAAGTTGAATTTAGAATTGTTTCGGAAACTGCTCCTAATGATTGGGCTCATTGCACAACAATGGGAAGCCATAAAGAATCAATAGCCGGTTTTACAAGTGGTTTGGTTTATGAATTTAGAATGAGATTTGTTTATTCAAAATCAAAAGGACCTTATTTTAATTCAATTCAGATACGAGTAATGTAAGTTGGTATATAAGTTCCTTAAGTTATAATATAATTAAGGAATAAGCATCATCTATTAGTGAAAGTACTTTTATTATTATTATAAAGTTAATTTATTTTAAAGCAAGATCAATTCTGGCATTAAATTTGTATTTTTGTAAAGAATTTCTAATAAAGAAATAATAATTTAAATAAATTTAATAATCACTAAATTAATATTGATATGAAAAGAATATACCTTTTATTTAGTTTAATAATCATGTTATCATTTGCTGCAAAAGCACAGATAACATTAACACAAAGCAATGCACCTACAACTGGTAATGTAGTAGTAACCTACAGCGACACTAATTATGTAGGTAAATCGGTAGGTAGTGCAGGGGCAAATCAAACCTGGAACTTTACAAGTTGGGCAAATAATGTTCAAACAGTTGATCAATTAGTAAATCCTACTACACTTAGCGGTTATAGCAACTTCCCAACTGCTAATCTGGGAATATTGCATCAAGATGGTAGCGAAGCATATCTTAAATCGAGCAGTACTGACTTCAATACATTAGGGGCTTATGTAGACTATACAGGGAATGCTGATTTTATTCCTCTTAAATATAATCCTTACGAAGAGAATCTTTCTTTCCCTTCAACTTACAATACTACTTTTTCGGGTACTTATAATTATTCTTCATCAGTTGCTTATGCTTTATATCCTCCTTTTGATTCGGCAAGATTAACAGCTACTGTAGCATATACAAGTATAATTGATGGTTGGGGAACTGTAAGTACTCCTTCACATAGCAATGTAAATTGTCTGCGTCAGAAAATTAGAAAAGTTACAAACCAATCCATGTATATTCATTATATTACCTGGATTCTTTACACTAATACAAAAGATACAACTTATGATTATAACTGGTGGTCGGATTCATATAATTATATGGTAGCTCAAATGCAGACAGATAGTGCAGGAGGAGTTACATCTGCAAGTTGGTTATATCAGTATTCTCCTTTAGGTATAACTGAAAATATTAAAGCAAAACAAGAACTTAAATTGTATCCTAATCCTGCAAGTAATCAAACTACAATAAGCTTTTCGCCAATGAATGAAGAAGGAGAATTACAGGTTTATAATATGCTTGGTCAAATAGTTTATAATGAAAAAATAGCAAAAGGATCTTCATTCTCCGAACTTAATATTCAAAATTATAAAGCCGGTCTTTATAAAGTTTTAATTAAAGAAAAGGGAATCCTGATAGGGCAGGGGAGTTTAATTAAGAATTAATCTCGCATTTGCGTGAAATAATATTTGAAGTCCTCTCTTAATTGCGAGGACTTTTTTTATTTCTCTTTTAGGAACAAACAGCTATCACCATAGCTAAGGAATCGGAAACCATGCTTTAAAGCATAATCATATGCTTCTTTCCATTGTTCACCAAGGAAAGCGGCTATCAATAACAATAACGTGCTCTTAGGTTGATGGAAATTAGTGAACATACCATTAATAACTCTGAACTTATAACCCGGAACTATCATTAATTGAGTTTGTCCGTTAAGGTTCGTAAGATTATTATCAGTCATATAAATTATAATATTCTCTAAAGCTTTCTTTGTTGTGATATCTTTATTATATGCATCAGCATAAGCATCCCACTGACTGATATCAAAAGTAGTACACTTATCTTTATCAACTTCCAGCTTCACACCAAACCAATATAACGACTCTAAAGTTCGGGTACTTGTGGTACCAACTGCAATGATATTATTAGCTAAATTCTCTATTATGTTTAAGATAGTTTGTTTTTCAATCACAATCTTTTCGTAATGCATAATATGTTCGGCTACATTATCAGTATTAACAGGTTTAAAAGTCCCTGCACCCACATGAAGCGTTACATAATCAACATTTATACGTTCTTTCTTAAGTCTGTTAAAGATTTCATTAGTAAAATGCAAACCAGCAGTTGGAGCAGCCACCGACCCTTTCATTCGGGCATATATAGTTTGATATCTTATATTATCAGAGTCAACAGCATTACGGTTAAGGTATGGAGGCAATGGTATTTGACCAATAATATCCAACACTTCAGCGAATGAAAGAGAAGGTTCATTCCATGTAAAATCTATAATCCAGGCATCATCTACAGCTTCTTTTCTTTCCGCTTTAAGCGTGATAGTATTCCCTTTATAATTAAATATTTTTTCCTGAAAATCTTCTTTCCAACGTTTGTTATTCCCAACAAAACACTTCCATGTAGTCTTTTCTTTTTGTTGAAAAGAAAGCTGTACATCACTAACTTCACCAGCAGGTTCCAGACAGAATATCTCGATAAGACTACCGCTTTGTTTACGGAAAAGAATACGTGCATGAATTACTTTTGTGTTGTTAAAGATAAGCAAACTATGCTTATACAACATATCAGGGATCTCCTTAAAAGGATGAACAGAGATGTTCCCATTTTTTAAGAACAGCAATTTAGAATCATCACGATTGTCTAAAGGAAACTTAGCAATTGATGCTTCGGGCAAATCGTAATTATAGTTATCAATAGAAATTGTATCGGGACTAAGCATGTGTTGGATTTTGGTGCAAAGGTACTAATAATATCGTTCCCTATTTGTATTTATGAATTTTTAAGGATGTTAGGATACATTATGAAGCTAAATAATCATTCAACAAAAAGCAAACTGCCACCATCAAAAAGATTGCCTTCATAAAGTTCAATAAGTTTAAAACCTGCTTCTTTGATAAAACCTCTTATCTTATCACCTTGTTTATGATAGTTTAGACTACCAATAATAAAAACAGAATCTTTATAAACACCACAGGCACCACCAATGAAGCCATGATTGAAGCCGGGAAGCTCAATTCCTTCAGGAGAAACATAAAGCACATTTATCTTTAAAGAAACAAGTGTACGATATATACCTTCATCAGATGTTATAAAAGAATCACCACCTAAATTTAAAAGATTACAACGAGTATAAGCCTGCTTAGTATTAATATGAGTTAGATGATTAGCGTAATCTGGAATACTTTTATCAGTATGATTAAGGTTATGAATAAGATATTTATTAGTAACAACAGCATTGTAATGCGCAGTAAAAGGATATTTAAGTCCAACACTCTTTTCGCCTTTAACAAAAGTGATATTATGTTTTGATAAAGTGTTATAATATTTATCTGGGAGATTAGGAGCAACTATCAATGAATTATCTAAAATCTGACAAAAGAAGATATCAGGATGGCCCGAAATAGCATCATAGGTAATACCTGATGTATCAAGTTCTAAAAGCTCACCATAGGTTTGCAACTTTAGTTTAGCTTGAGTAGGGATCTTTTTATCAATAATAATCAACATAGAATTCATTCCCTTTTAAAAGTTCATCAACCTTAAAACTAACAGTTTTATAATACTTTTGAAGATGCTTACGATTGCTACCATAATAACCTACAGCAAAATTATATGCTTTCGCAGAAGTAAAAACAAAAAGGTTCTTATCAGAATTATTATTATTGAAAAGATGCATTAATAAATCTTTCCACAGTTCAGTCATCACAAGCTCTTTGAAAGAAGGATGAAAAGGGCCTGCAATCAAATCATCACCACTTAATAAGCCCTCAGAAGGATGCAAACCGATACGAATAATATTAACCTCGGCAGCTTCAAACAACTTAACCAACTCTTTTACCTGCATTATAGTTTCATCCATAGTTAAAGGCTGATAAATACCTTTATTATATAAGTCTTCAAGAGGAGTGTTTTTAATAACCAAAGTAGGATATATTCGTGTATTGTTAGCCCCTAAATCAATAATCTCCTTAGCTGTTGCCATAGCTTTTTGAGGAGTATCAAGTGGCAAACCAATCATCATCTGCAAGCCAAGATTAAACCCAAAGTCTTTAATTAATTTTGCCGACCGTCTTACATCTTCAGCTACATGTCCCCTACCCGAGAACTTCAACACCTCATCATCCATTGATTGTGCACCAAGTTCAATAGTATTTACATTATATTTAAGAAGCAAATCTAATAACTCCTCATTAATATAATCGGGTCGTGTAGATAATCTAATAGACTGAACTTTCTTTTTATCAACATAAGGCTGTGTTAACAAAAGCAATTCCTTTTGCTTCTCCATACTCAAACCAGTAAAACTACCGCCAAAGAAACCTATCTCAACATCATTATTCTTATAATTAATTGTAGAAAGATATTTATCAAAAGTCTGAATAATCTCATCGGAAGAAGGAATCTTCATCATCCCGGAGATCTTCTGTTGATTACAGTAAATACACTTATAATGACAAGCTAATTCAGGTATAAAAATCGGAATAGTATAATGATTGCTCATGTTAATACAATCGTAATTTAAGTTTATATGAAACAAAAAGAACTTATAGAGTATATTCTATAAGTTCTTTTTAAATACATTTATATAAGAATACTACGTTTTTTTAGGCTTACTAAAGAATGATTTCTTTTTAGTCTTAGAATCATCATCAGAATAGTAACCATAACCATAACCATAGCCATAACCATAACCATAACCATAACCATAGCCATATCCGTAACCATATCCATAACCGTAACCATAACCGTAGCCATAAGAACCTCTGTCGAGACGAACATCATTAATAAGGATATTAATTGAAGCCGAACCTCTGGTTTCAATATCTCTGATAATAGCTCCAAAAACTTTCTTCAACGTATAATTCTGACGGACAACAAAAACATTTGCATCAGTATATTTTGTTAATAAGAAAGCATCAGTAACCAAACCAACCGGAGGAGTATCAATAATAATGAAGTCATAAATCTCTTTAAGTTTTACAAATAACTCATCACATTTTTCAGAAGCAATTAACTCAGCAGGATTTGGAGGAACCGGACCAGCCATAATAATATCAAGATGTTCTATAGAAGAATTCTGAATAATATCTTCCATTTTACTTTTACCAATTAAGTAAGAACTTATACCTTCGTTATTAGTAAGAGTAAAATCCTGATAAATCTTTGGTTTACGTAAGTCAAAACCCATCAATAAAGTCCTTTTACCATATAAAGCAAATATTGAAGCAATATTGATAGAGCAGAAAGTTTTACCTTCACTTACCATAGTAGAAGTAAGAAGAATAGTCTGCTTTTCACCACCCTTAGCAATAAACTGTAAGTTAGTTCTAACCGACCGGAAAGATTCAGCAATAGAAGATTTAGGAGAATCATGAACAACGATCTTACTTTCTCTGTCACTATGAATAATGTGCCCGATAATAGGGAAGTTAGTTATTTTTTCAACATCCTTTCTTTCAACAATCTTATCATTTAATGAATCTCTGATAAATAAATAAAGAAGAGGAATAATAATACCTAGAATTAAAGCAATTATATAATTAAGAGATGTTTTAGGATAAACTTTGTCAGCATCCCTAGCCTTATCTACAATTTTATTGTCGGGTACATTTGATGCTTTAGCAATAGCAGCTTCAGCTCTTTTCTCTAATAAGAAAGTATATATCTGATCATTAACTTTAAACTTACGTTCAATATTTATTAAATTTCTTTCAGTAGCCGGCAACTTATTAACTTCAATCTGAACATCAGCAATACGTTTATTTAATTCACGCAAAGTTATATTAGAAAAATTTACTGTATTGTTTAAGTTCTCTAATAAAGTCTTTTTAGCATTATCGATTTTCATATCAAATTCAACAAGCTTAGGATTAAAAGAAGTCGCAGACATTTTTATTCTTTCTTTTTCGGAAGACAACTTCATAATTTCTTCAATTAATCCAATAAGGACAGGATCAGCAACCCCCATTGTTGAAGGAGCGACAATATCATTTTTGATCTCTTTATTCTTGTTGATATAATCATAAAGATATTTATAATATTGTGCTTTTAATCCTTCTAATGCCTTTTCATTACTTAGAGCAATAACTTTATCACGAATCGCTTTCGCTTCATCACTTATGTTCATAATGTTATTGGCTACTCTAAAGTTCTGAAGTTGACCTTCTACAAAATGAAGTGAGTCAGTAATACCAGTTAATTGATCATCAATAAAGTTTATGGTATTAATAGCAGTTCTATTTTTTTCTTCAAGATCAGTATTAATAAATACATCAGTAAGCATATTAATTAAATCAATTGCTTTCTGCTTGTTTTTATCTTTTAAAGTAATTTCAAGTATAGTTGCTTCTTTATTAATAGGTTCAATTTTATTACTCTTAAATTGATTTGTCAGTTGACTAAGATCATTTACATTAAATTGAACAGTTTTACCGTTATATTTTTCCGCGTTATAACTAGGTGTTAGAACAATTTTAAAGATTAAATTTTTATCTTTATACCATTCACCAAAATTTAAAGTCTTTGTAATTTTAGGGATATCGACTTTTTCTTCATTTGTTTTTTCCGTTTTATAATTATATAAACTGGCATTAGCTTGTTCAGGAATTTCAAGTTCATATTTATCACTTGAAACAATCTTAACAAATATTGGTATTCCCACTAATTGAGGATGAGAAGTATCAAGTATGACTTCAAATGGACTGTCTTTATAAAGTTCTTCAGTTTTAAATTTACTTTCTGTAAAATAAGAAACATAAAAGTTTAATTGCTTAATAGCTTTATTCATTAAACTATAAGATTGTAGAACTCCAATTTCATTTTGAACATTTTTCTGTGAACCAAATAGATCAATTCCTTTTAGAATTCCATTCTCTAGGCCTCCACCTTTTTTATCATCTTTAATCAAAACAGTTGACTTAACCTCATAAATAGGAACTGAATATTTATTAAAAACAAAAGCGAGTAATAATGTTAAAATTATAGATATTGTAAAATAATGCCAGTGAGTTAACATTTTAAAAATAATTGACATTACATCAACTTTTTCTTCCGGCTCTTGCTGTTGTAGATTATTATTAAGTTGGTTTTGTTCCACTTCTTCTAGTTTTTAAATTTCTTAATGAATATATTAATTCTTTTCAATTTACTTTTTCAGTAATACATAAATTGTAACTAATGTAGATACTGTAGATAAAACTACACTCCAAGGGAAAGTGGCAAATTGTAATGATTTAGCCATTTTATTTGGTTCAACATATATTATATCATTTGGCAGGATATAGAATTCTTCTTTGCTTAAAAGATTCCTATCAGTTAAATTAATCATAATAACTTTATCCCCATTTGATGATTTTCTGACAAGTAATACTCTATATCGGTTACCATATGGAGTTAAATCTCCTGCTTTTGAAAGAGCTTCAAAAATATTAACCTTGTCCTGATAAAAATAGTACTGACCTGGATGCTCAACATCTCCAATAATAGTAACCCTAAAACTAGTAAGTTTAACTATTACACTTGCATCTTTTAAATATTTATCAACTGATTTTTGAATTGTATTTTGAGCCTCAGTGATAGTCATATCTTTTATTTTAATTAAGCCGGCAACAGGGAAATTAACATAACCGGTATCATTTATAGTATAACTATTTAAATAAACTCCAACTTCACTTTGATATTGATAGGCACCATTGATTGCACTATTACCTCCATTAAAGAAATCAAATGAAGCAGGATCAATGCTATTGATTTTGATATATATTAAATCATTTGAGCGTAATTTATAATCCAGACTTTTCCCTGTATAAACAATTGTATCTTGTTCATTAGTATTTGAAGCTTTTTGTTGAAGATATATCAACTTTTTCTGAGGTGTACATGCAGTAAATGCAAATATTAAGATAATGAGTAAGTTTAATATAAACTTCTTGTAATTAATTAAAAAATTCTTCATAAAATTTAATTATTGATATAAAACAATTATATCACTTGTGTTTAGATTGCAAAAGTACCTTTTTTTTTCGTAACTTAAGGAATTAATATAAAATCTTTTTGTTAATTTTATTCATGTAATTCAATTTCACATAAATTAACATAAAAAAATAACAAATGTTTATTCACTTATTAATGTTGCTGATGAGCAACCTTTGATTTTAATAGTAATATAATCTCCCAATTGATTTTCATTTTTAGGGATTATAACCACTTTGTTTTGGCTATTTCTTCCAGACAATTTTAACTGAGAGCGTTTTGAAGTACCATCAATTAAGATTTCAAAGCTTTTACCTATGTCATTGTTGTTACTTTCTAATGATAACTTTCGTTGAAGATCAATAATTTCTTCAAGTCTTCGGCTTTTGACTTCTTCCGGAATATCATCTTTCATCTTTTTAGCAGCCAGAGTATTTGAACGTTCTGAATATTTAAACATAAAAGCATAATCATAACCAACCCATTCCATAAGAGAAATTGTCTCTTTATGATCCTCTTCAGTTTCGGAACAGAAACCAGTTATTATATCTGTGGAGATTGCACAACCAGGGATAATTCTCTTGATAGCTTCAATTCTATTCATATACCATTCACGAGTATATTTCCTGTTCATTAATTTAAGAATTCTTGAACTACCTGATTGAACTGGCAGATGAATTGATTTACATATATTATCGTATTTAGCAACAATATGTAATAATTCATCAGAGATATCTTTTGGGTGAGAAGTAGCAAATCTGATTCTTAATAAGGGATTTATTAATGCAACCTTTTCTAAAAGAATTGCAAAATTAATACTTTCATCACCATCCCATGAATATGAATTTACATTTTGTCCTAATAGAGTAATTTCACGGTAGCCTTTTTCAAATAGATTCTTAGCTTCATTAATAATAGTCTCAGGATTACGACTTCTTTCTTTTCCTCTTGTATAAGGCACGACACAATAAGAACAGAAATTCTGGCACCCTCTCATAATAGAAATAAAAGCAGAGATCCCGTTATTATCTAAACGTACAGGTTCAATTTCATCATAAGTCTCTTCTTCTGACAAGATAACATTTGCAGCTTTTTGCCCTTTATCAACAGCATTTAACAAGTTAGGGAGATCCCTATAAGCATCAGGGCCTACAATTAAGTCTACTACTTCTTCTTCAAATATTTTATCTTGTAGTCTTTCAGCCATACAGCCTAAAAGTCCGACTTTCAACTCTGGATTCTTCTTTTTTAAAGCTCTTAGTTCTTTTAATCTTCTGCTAACCCTTTGTTCAGCATTATCTCTAATAGAACATGTATTAATAAATACTAAACTTGCTTCGTTTATTATTTTAGTAACTTCATAGTCATTGTTTGTCATTATTGAGCCTACGATTTCACTATCTGAGAAATTCATTTGGCAACCATAAGTTTCAATATATACTTTCTTTTTCATTTAATATATAATAATAT
>CAIWDQ010000372.1 GCA_903911455.1 uncultured bacterium | reverse complement strand
ATTAAAATAAAAAGAAAGAAAATCATTATAATAATAAAAACAAAGAAAAGAGATAGTAATATACTCAGTAATTATCGTTTAAATCTCTTTTGTGGAAGTAATTTGGCTGCCAGATCAGGACGGTTCATCCTCCTCAATGTGGTTTCAATCCATTGATGATTCTCTTTTTTGTACCAGAAAAAGAAACGATGCTGCTCCTGTTTCTGTTTGGCATCCCGCGCAGTAAAAACTTTTTCGCCCGTGTAAGGATTGATGCCCGTATAATACATTTCGGTGGCCAGCGTCATGGGTGTGGGCGTAAAGTCCTGAACCTGCTCAGGTTTGAAGCCCATTTTTTTAGTTTCGTAAGCCAATTCGGCCATATCTATCAAGTTGCATCCGGGATGTGAGGAGATAAAATAGGGTATCAACTGCTGATTAAGACCCGCATTAGCACATATCTTGTCAAATTTCATCCTAAACTCATGATACAAATCAAACGCGGGCTTACGCATCAACTTTAAAACAGCTTCTGATGAATGTTCAGGAGCCACCTTCAATCTTCCCGAAACATGATGTTTAATAAGCTGTTCGGCGTACTCATCATAAGCATTGGCGATGCTGATATTGCGAACTTTGCCGGTAAAAAGATCATATCTTACACCACTTCCTATAAAAACTTTCTTGATACCTTTGATAGCAGCAGCCTTTTTATACAGATTTAACAATGGTTTGTGATCGGTGATGAGATTATTGCAAACGGCAGGGTAAATACATGAGTATCTTTTACATTTATTGCAGATATTCATATCCTTTCCTTTCATTTTATACATGTTAGCCGATGGTCCGCCAAGATCACTTATATAACCTTTAAAGTCGGGCATATTGGCAATGTTCTCAAGCTCTTTTAAAACAGAATCTTCGGAACGGCTACTGATCATTTTCCCCTGATGAGCAGAAATAGTGCAGAAAGAGCAGCCCCCAAAGCAGCCTCTATGAATATTTACCGAGAATTTAATCATCTCGTAAGCAGGGATGACACCTCTCTTTTCATACTTAGGGTGAGGCAAACGAGTATAAGGCAAACCAAAAGATGCATCAATCTGCTTTTCGCTCATTACGGGATAAGGCGGATTGATAACCAACACACTCTTGCCAACTTTCTGAATGATCCTGTCAGCGAACTGCTTGTTAGATTCCTCTTCAATAGTTTTAAAATTAGAAGCGTATACAATTTTATCTTTCAAACAAGCTTCATGCGATGCAATCTCAACAGTTTTATAGCTGTCAGTACTTATATCCTCTTCTGTTGAAGCAATATATGCAGTCTGCAATACATCTTTAATATCTTTTATATTTATACCTGCATTCAATTTAGTAGCAATCTCCTTAATGGCCTCTTCACCCATACCATACACAAGCAAATCGGCACCACTTTCAATAAGAATTGAAGGTTTTAACTTATCACTCCAGTAATCGTAATGTGTAACACGACGAAGTGAAGCTTCAATACCACCTATAATCACGGGAGTATCAGGATAAATACTTTTCAGTATCTTACTATAAACAATAGTAGCATAATCAGGACGAAAACCAGCCTCACCACCAGGAGTATACGCATCATCAGACCTACGGCGGCGGGCAGCAGTATAATGATTGACCATAGAATCCATACAACCGGCAGTAATGCCAAAAAATAAACGAGGTTTCCCAAGCTTTTTAAAGTCGCGGAGATCATCTTTCCAGTTAGGCTGAGGCAAAATGGCTACTTTAAAGCCTTCATGTTCTAAAATCCGGCCAATTACAGCATGTCCAAAGCCCGGATGATCAACATAGGCATCACCCGATACTATTATTATATCAAGTTGTTCCCATCCCCGCAAAGAAATTTCTTTAGCGGTAGTCGGCAGCCAGTCGTTTAAATTATTTATATGCATTATTATTATTGAAACAAGTATAATTAAATTTGGTTTCTAACTGCAAAAGTAGTTATCTTTGCATGAAATATTATAAAAATTTTAAAAATATGAAAAAGATAGTACTTCTAATTATCGTAATGATAACATTCAGTAAGGTTTACTCTCAACATGAAGAAACTATAAAGTCAGATAACGACACACTTTATTTCCCAACAGATGTAAATAAAGGGAGTGATAAAATAATAATAGATCTATTTTCGGATTTATGGCAGGGAGTTCCTTCTAATATTAAAGCAAGAGGAATTAATCAGGGTTTCAGTACCTACTTTATGACAAATTATCCAATTGGCTTTAGTAATTTTAGTTTTGCCTGGGGACTAGGAATAAGTTGTCATAATTTCTATAGTGATGGCGTTCCGGTACTTGAGAGAGATGCTAATAATAATCCAACAGGTAATACAATGTTCGAAACTCTTGGTACTCATTATCAAACAAAGGTTAATTATACAAAGAACAAGCTTAATATCAATTACCTTGAGCTTCCTATAGAATTTAAATTTAAATCAAGAGATGGACATAATCGTCAATTAAAGTTTTCTTTTGGTTTTAAAGTAGGATACGAGCTTAGTAATCACACAAAATATGTTGGTGATGATGTATTGGAGAATACTACAGACCAAGTTACTATTAAGAAGAGTGATATTAAGAATATTAGTAAATGGAATTATGGTGTAACAGCTAGAATTGGTAGAGGGATGTTTAATTTATTCGGGTATTATTCTTTATCTAAAATATTTGATAAAGACAAAGGTCCTCAGATGTATCCAATTTCTGTTGGTATTTCAATAACTCCTTTTTAATCTGAAAATAATTTTTGCAATATATAAATGGGTGAAAGCTTACTAACAATATCTATCGTTGGTTTCCTTGCAGGTTTCATATTATCGATGCCTATTGCAGGACCAATAAGTATATTAATTACTTCTAATGCTTTAAAGGGTAAGCTTAGATATTGTTATCTTGCAGCCATAGGTGCCTCACTCGGTGATTTTATCTATGTATTTATTGCAGTATTTGGATTAACAAATCTATATTCGTTATATAAGCCCATTATACCTTATATATTAGTTGTTGGATCCGTATTTTTGTTTACTTTAGGATATAAAATCATTAAAACAAAAGTAGATATTGATCATTTTGAAGAAAAGAAGAATGCTTTGAAAGAAATTCACAAATTAAGAGGAGGATTTATGACAGGCTTTATGTTGAATCTGTTTAATCCTACTCTTTTTTTGGGATGGGTAACGTCCTCTTTCTTTGTATTATCTTTCGTTACTTCTATGGGATTTAACACCGGTGGCCTTGATAAAAACGTTGGTAATAATTTTAAAGAGATTAATAAGATAGAAGGTAAAAATACTCAACTACAGACTACGCCTTCTAAATATCTACCAACTAAAACATATAAACTGGTAAATCATAATGCTACGGAAGAAGAAGTAGCACACTTCCCAAAATATTTTCCTTTATTTTTGAGTTTCTGTTATGCTTTTGCCTTATCAATTGGTGGTATCGTATGGTTTTATTACCTTGCTAAACTACTCTCTAAGTTTAGGAAAAGTATTAATATTAAAATAGTAAACCGGGTAATACAATCTCTTGGTGCATTTTTGTGTGTATTTGGAATAGTACTGGCATACAAAGCTATTACGATGCTTGTGTAAAAATTGATAATTTTACTATCAAACACAATCCACGATAAATAATTATCTTAATAAAAAACTACAATCAAGTAAATAACGAGAGTTTCTCTTTCTAAAAAGTTATTAATTAATAATTAGCCGTTATTAAATAAATAATAGTTAACAAAATTCTTTTTATAGCATGATTGGACCTATTTATTGAATAGATTTTCAAAAAAACAGTGTGGAAAATATAGTTTGCCATGTGATTAATTGAGAAAACCATGTGGTTAATTGAGAAAACCATGTGGTTAATTGAGAAAACCATGTGGTTAATCGAGAAAACCATGTGATTAATTGAAAAAACCATGTGATTAATCGAGAAAACCATGTGATTAATCGAGAAAACCATGTGGTTAATTGAGAAAACCATGTGATTAATCAAGAAAACCATGTGTAAAACTCCCTCTTCCACACGATTTTCAATATCTTTCTAATGCATTAATTACTGATATACTATTTATTTCAATTAAAATACATATTGCGTTATAGTTGGCACTAATAAATAT
>CAIWDQ010000371.1 GCA_903911455.1 uncultured bacterium | reverse complement strand
TTATTTATTCTCCTGTAAATACTGTTCGGCTTTTGTTGTTAAATTTTTAAATGCATCCCTAAGGACATCAGCCGCAATCCCGTCATCTTCCATAGAAGCAATCACTAGTCTCATTAAATACAAATGATGTTTATTTTAAAACTTTTTTTAATAAAATTAATGTGAAAAACAAATAAAAATCATGGCTAAAGCCGGAAGCTAAATCATTGTTTAACCCCCAGCATAAATGCTGGGGTTAACGCATAATAGATGTAAATCCCTTCTCCTCTTTTTATATTTAAACCTTGTCTCCGGTTATAAATAAAAAAATCATTAAAAAGAAAAAAATCACACAATAAAACAAATTGAAGTTGATAGTAAATAAAAAGAAGTAAATCTATTGATAGCTTTATACCTGTCAGGATGGGAAACCTGAAAGGATGTTCACCTAAAAGCCTAAAAGCCTAAAAGCCTACAGCCTAAAAACCTATTTTATCTCAACTTTAGTACCCATATATTTGGGTTCTTTATTAAAAATAATGTCTTTAAATACTTTTAGACGGGAGAACTTTTCTCTTACTTTGGTTTTGAAACCATAAAATTTATTCACGTCTTTAGCATTGTATCCAATTGCATTATAGCCTCTTCGCTTGGCAATATATATTGCTCTGCGATTATGGAATTCTTGTGAGATGATGGTAAAATCGCTTACGCCAAAAATTTTATTCAACCTGACAACCGAATCGTAGGTGCGGAAACCTGCATAATCCAGAAATATTTTATTTTCTGGGATACCATATTTCAACAACTCATTCTTCATATCCATAGGTTCGTTGTAATCTTTGGTGCTGTTGTCGCCACTTATCACAATAAAATCAATTTTATTAGCTTTAAATAGTTCAACAGCTGCTGCAATACGATTAAAAAAATACTGATTGTCTTTGCCCGAACTAAGCAATTTGGAAGTGCCCAACAACAAGCCGACTTTATTGTGGGGGATGAGTTCAATATTATTAAAGACCAAATTTCGGGTGGTTTGGTTTATGCTATAATCAGCCCAAGCTATCAACAAAATTGTGATAAATACTTTTGCAAGCAGCATCCATTTGAATCTTTTAATAAGACTAATGACTTTATTGACTATCCTTTTAAGAAAATTCATACCATTAAAAAATTAACACACATACTTACATATTGAATACAAAGATACTAATTATTTTATTAAACGCATAAATAATAAAATTATGATTTTGAAAGATTAGTTGCAAGCAATAAAATTTTAAATTAATTTTGCACACTAAATAATAAATAACAATTATAATTAAAAATTGCTTTAAAAATATCAAAATGAAAAAAATCATCATTCTGTTTTTTGTAGTATTCGTATGTTTTACTTCTAAGCTTAAAGCTGATGAGGGGATGTGGCTACCGATGTTCATAGAGAGACTTAACTATGTTGACATGCAAAAAGAAGGGCTTCATCTTACTGCCGAAGAAATTTATAGTATCAATCATTCAAGTTTAAAAGATGCCATTATTCAGTTTGGGAATGGTTGTACAGGCGAAATTATCTCAAACGAAGGCTTAATTTTAACCAATCATCATTGCGGATTTGGTTCAATACAATCGCATAGTACCGTTCAGAATGATTATCTTACCAATGGTTTCTGGGCTATGAATAAAAGTGAAGAGATGCCTAACGAAGGCTTAACTGCTCGTTTTTTGGTTAGAATGGAAGATTTAACTAAGGACTTTTTAGGTCAGGTTGAGAGAGCTACAAACGAAAAAGAACGTACTGATATCTTAAATGAATTGATAAAAAAATACGAAAAAGCAAATAATAATAATGGCGAATATGAGGTTTCAATTAAGAGTTTCTTTAATGGAAACGAGTTTTATATGTTCGTATATCAGGTATATAAAGATATAAGATTGGTTGGTGCGCCACCTGTTTCAATAGGTAAGTTTGGTGCTGATACTGATAACTGGATGTGGCCTCGTCATACCGGTGATTTTAGTTTGTTTAGAGTTTATATGGGAGTAGATGGTAAGCCTGCTAAGTTTGCTAAAGATAATGTTCCTTACAAACCAAAACATTCGTTACCTATCTCTGTAAAAGGAGTTAAGAAAGGTGATTTCGCTATGATAATGGGTTATCCCGGCACTACCGATCGTTTCCTTTCTTCTTATGGAGTTGCAATGAATCTTGAGATCAAAAACCCTAGTACTGTAAAGATTCGTACTGAGAAATTAGCTATAATGAAACAATTTATGAATGCTGATCCTGCTGTAAGAATTAAATATGATTCAAAATATGCTCAAACAGCTAACTATTGGAAGTTTTATATTGGCGAATCTAAATGTTTGCAACGTTTAAAGGTTTATAATCAGAAAAAAGATCTAGAGGATAAGTTTAGTGCCTGGATTCAACAAGAGCCTGCCCGTAAATATAAATATGGTAATACACTAAAAGATATGCAGGAAGCATTTGCAAGTTTAAAGAAATATGAACTGCAACGTTGGTATTTTAGAGAAGCAATTGCCGGTGGTAATGAAATTCTAATGTATTCAAGGTCTTATTTTGTGTTGGATACTGTATTGAAAGCAAAAAATCCTGATAAGGAAAAGATAAAAAAACTTACAGATGCACTTAAGGCTTCTTCCGAAAAGTATTTTAAAGATTACTACAAGCCAACTGATCTTAAGCTTTTAGAAGCAATGTTTGCATTGTTTTATAAGAATGTGCCAAGAGATCAACAGCCTGAAATGTTCTTGAAAATAGGTGATAAATGTAAGGGTGATTTTACTTCTGTTGTTGAAAAGATATTTGATAAAACTATATTTGCTGATAAATCTAAAGTTGATGCCTTCTTAAATAATCCTGATTCAAAAACTATTGATAAAGACATAGTTTTTCAGTTGATGAATGCATTCTTTGATAATTATATTAAATTAACTAATGAAACCAGATTATTTAACGAACAACTGGATAAAGCTAATCGTTTGTTTGTAGCCGGTATAAGAGAAATGATGCCTGATAAGAAGTTTGCTCCAAATGCTAACTCTACTATGCGTTTAACTTACGGACAAGTGTTGGATTATTTTGGTGCAGATGCAATTCATTATGATTATAAAACAACTTTGCAGGGGGTTATGGAAAAAGAAGACCCAACAAATCCTGAGTTTGTGGTTCCTGCAAAGTTAAAACAACTTTACAATGCTAAAGATTTCGGTATCTATGGCGAAAACGGCACTATGCCTGTTGCTTTTTTAAGTAATACTGATATTACAGGTGGTAACTCAGGAAGCCCTGTTATTAATGGCGACGGACAATTAATTGGTTTGGCTTTTGATGGTAACTGGGAAGCAATGAGTGGTAATATTACCTTTGATCCAAAGTTACAACGCACTATTAGTGTTGATATTCGTTATGTATTATTCCTTATTGATAAATTTGCCGGCGCAACTAATCTCATTAAAGAATTAAATCTGAAAACTAATTAACAATATATATTTCTATTTTTAAAAAGAGGAACATTCATTTGTTCCTCTTTTTTTTTGACCTCACCTAAATCCTCTCCTATAAGGAGAGGACTTAAAAAAGATTACTTCATTTCGTTTTAATGATAACTTCTTTTGCAAATTATTTAGAATAATTCTTACATTTGTAAAAAAATATTTAAATGAATAAAAAACAAAACCGATACATTATATATATAAGCAGCCTCCTTATTGCGTTGTTTTTAGTAGTTGCATTACATGGCTTTCATATTAAAGACTTAAGATTTGGGAACTTTATTATTGTCTTTTTAATTATAATTGTTTTAATTTTGATGGAACTAAAGTTCATTAAGAATAAGAACAAGAAAACAATTTAAACAATACGTTTATGAATAATAATCTTGATTCTTTAGTAAATCTATTTGAGATTAAAGGTGTTTTTATTAATGCTGACCGAATTGTTGCCGGACATATTAACGACACCTTTTTAATAAATACAAGTGCTGAAAAATATATTCTTCAACGGATAAATCATAACATATTTAAAAATGTCCCCGAACTTCAAAATAATATCTTGAGAGTAACCAATCATATTAAATCAAAATTAATAAATGATAATGATAAAGATATTAATAGAAAAGTTATAAGTCCTATTCCTGCCAAAGATAAAAATTATTATATTAATGATAAAGAAGGAAACTATTGGAGGCTGATGCTTTATATTTCAGATAGTCATAGTTATGATCAATTGTCATCCCCACAACTTGCATATAAAGCTGGGTTAGCTTTCGGTGAGTTTGATGCAATGCTTTCTGATCTTCCAGGAGAGCCACTTTATGAAACTATTAAAGATTTTCATAATATGGAATTCAGGTTGCAACAGTTTGATGAAGCTATTAAAAATAATAATGTACAGCGTCTGGATTTAGTTATAGATGAAATTAAAGAAATAGAAAAACGCACAGAAGAAATGACTTTGATAAATCGTTTGGGAAGTATTGGGAAACTTCCAAAACGTATTATTCATTGTGATACTAAAATTAACAATGTTCTTTTTGATGAAAACAACAATATACTTTGCGTGATTGATCTTGACACTGTAATGTCAGGATACATTACTTCTGATTTTGGCGATGCAATCCGTTCGGGAACAAATACAGGAGCCGAAGATGATCTTAATTTAGATAATGTATCAATGAATATAGATTTATTTGAAGCTTATGCGAAGGGATTTCTTGAAAGCACAAAATCATTTATTACCAAAACAGAGATAAGTTGTCTGGCTTTAAGTGCTAAGTTGTTTGCTTATATGCAGGCTGTTCGTTTTCTTACTGATTATTTAAATGGAGATACATATTACAAAATTAATAATCCTAATCATAATCTTCAAAGAACAAAAGCTCAGCTAAAACTTTTGTACAGTATGGAAGAACAATATGATAAGATGTGTAAGAT
>CAIWDQ010000370.1 GCA_903911455.1 uncultured bacterium | reverse complement strand
TATAAGTTTGATATAACGAACTCTTCCTATTTGATTTCCATTTGTAGAATATTCAAATACTCCTAAACTATTATCGTTACGAATATTATTAATATTAACTTTAACATTGTTATTAAAGTTAAGTGAATCATTGGACGTAAGGACTTCTACATATTGAGGTTTGTAAATCCAGGCACCTGTATTTTCGTAAAATGAACAACTTATTTTTTTAATATCCATTGGCTCACTCAAGTCAATTATTGCTATCAGATCCTCTCCTTCGTAACCTTGCCACACGCCATCATTATAATCATAAGTACCACGCTTTCCATCAATAAGAGCATTATCTCCGGTAGCTTTGTAAGTAAAACTATATGGATATTTAACAGTTATTTTTTTACCCATTGCAAGATTATTTACCAGCGATTGCCATGTTCCTTTTATACGTCCCGGCTCCCTATTGTTCTTTCCTTTTACTTTTGTCAGACCATCACCTAAATCTTCGCGAGCTTGCTCTCCAAGTTTTTGCAATTGAGCAACAACTTCGGGATATTTATCAGCTACGTTTGTAGATTCGCTTATATCATTCTCCAAATCATATAATTCTAATCCAATCTTAGAAGGTATTCCTATTGCTGGCCATCTTGCTTTATTAGGTAAAACACCTTTGAAAGAAGTATATGAATGTGGAAAATGAAGTTTCCATTTTCCCTGACGAACACCCTGTAATTGTCCTCCATAATAGTAATAAAACTCGTTGCGAGGGTTTGCATTTTTATCATTATGCAATAAAGAAAGAATATTTACACCATCAATCTTTCTGGTTGGCAATTGTGCACCAGTTATTGCTGCTAATGTAGGTAATATATCAATTGTTGATGCTAGTTTATTAGTTATAATTCCTTTAGGGAAATGATTTTTCCAGCTAATAATACATGGCTCTCTTAAACCTCCTTCAAAATTGGTGCCTTTACCTTCCCGCAAAGGATAAGCCGAACCACCATGAGTACCAAAGCTTAACCAAGGACCATTATCACTGGTAAATATGATAATTGTATTATCTTCAATTCCTGCTTTTCGTAATTCTTTCATCACCTCGCCTACCGACCAATCAATTTCCATAACTACATCACCATAAGTGCCTATCGGACTTTTTCCTTTATACTTATCTGACACTCCCAGCGGAACATGCGGCATATTATGCGCAAAATAAAGGAAGAATGGATGGTTTTTATTCTTCTCAATAAATTGAACAGCTTTTTGGGTATAAGTTGTAGTTAACGTACCTTGATCATCGAGAGTATTAATCTCTTTTACCTGATCATTACCATCAATTAATTTTAAAGGAGGATAAAACGATTTTCCGCCATCGGTAATAGGCTTGCCATCATAGTCAACAGGCCACATATCATTGGAATATGGAAGTCCGAAATACTCGTCAAAGCCTCTCTGTAAAGGCAAAAACTCTTTGCGATGTCCTAAATGCCATTTACCAAATGCTGCAGTTGTATATCCCACAGTTTTAAGCATCTTTGGAATAGTTAGTTCCTCCTCATTAATACCTATAGTAGCGCTCGGCATCAATGCACCTAAAATACTAACACGTTCGGAATAACAGCCAGTAAGCAAAGCGGCTCTTGAAGCACTACTTACTCCTTGCGAAGCATAAAAACTCGTAAACTTAACTCCATTAGCACATAAGCTATCAATATTTGGAGTGTTTACACCCTTGCCTTCATAACATGCAACGTCATTATACCCCATATCATCACAAAAAATAATAACAATATTGGGTTTATCCTGATTGGTATTCTGACTTAAAGCTATAGATGCATTAAGTGCCAACGTACTTATCCCCGCTGCTTTAAGCAAAGTGTTTTTACTATTACTGATGATATTCATTAGCATTTTTTATTTATTTATGTATACAATTATATATATATACAGTTCTGCAAAAGTAGTCAATTTTTGTATCAAAAATAATTATGAATTATGAATTATGAATTATGAATTATGAATGAAAAATAAAAATTTTTAATTTTCTAAAGAAATAATTGTAATTTCGCTGAATAAAATATTAATATCTAACACCAACAAATCAACATGAAAAAACTATTTTTTGCTCTTATTATATTAATTAGCATTGTTGCATGTAAACGTCATATAACTGAAAAAGCTGTGGTTGCAGCTCCAACTGATAATGAAATAAAAATTCCTTCGCCGGGTGGCGATTTTATTGATGTTGATATTGATAAGAATGATTTTTTTAGAAGTAAGATTTTTGATAATCATTATATTCTTAATTTGTTTGCTGATGGTTATGATTATAGAAAATATCAAACAGGTAAGCTCGACAGTAATTTAATCTTTAAAATTATTAGTGTTGGCTATGATAAAGATAATTTGAGTAAAGAGATATCTGCAGAAGATTATTATTCTTATAATGGTTTAATGAAATCAGAAATTAAAGATTTGATGAGAAAGAAATTAAAGTATATTCAAATCCCTAATAACAAAAAGAAGAGTGGTTTTACTGATGATGATATCAAAGAGCTTGAGATGATTAAACATATTTGTAGTGATTCGAATGCATATAGTATTTTAAGTCCTACTTATATAATTGAGAATTCTAAATACTATAAAGTTTACTTTACTAGGGAGTTTTTAAAGATTAAAAATAAGATGATTTGTGTAAATATAATGTGTGAGAATAATGGACCTGATAGTAAAAAGTGGATTACAGATATTACAAAGAAATATATCAAAACCATTCTTGATGCCAACAAATAATAGAGAATTATGAATTATAAATTATGAATTATGAATTGGAAATCAATAATTAAAATAGATATATTATTTATGAAAAAGATTGTTATTATATTTATTATTACTTTCCTTTATGGTGCTTTAGATGTTTCGGCACAGAAATATTTAACTACCAGTTGTGAAAAAGTTATATTATATAGAACACCTTATCCTGATACTAATTATAAAGCTATTTTATATACTTTAATAAAGTACTATAAGCAATTTGTGCCTATAACTTGTGAAGTTGATTGTATTTTTGTTGATGCTGAAGATTCTATTTTTTTCGATAAAAAAGAATATGATAAAATGAAATTCGATAAGTTTATGGTGTTTGCTAATAAAAAGGTGAGTTCTTTGCCTAATTGGAATCTTAATGGCTTTAATAAGTTTAAGAAGAGTAAAACTGATAGTCTTAAATATGATTTTAATAATGATATTGATTCTGCAGATATTTTAATTAGTTTTAAAAAGAATAAAGTTAAAAATAATAAATTTAATGTAGTTAAAAATCTCTGTCAAGTCTATGAAATCAATAATGCTTTTGGCATTTTAAGCTATGAACTTATTGGTAACGAATCATCGTCTGTTATAAAACTTTGTTTAACCAGTTATATTAAAGTTAAAGAGATGGGTATGATAACTATGGTTTTTGCTATTTATAATAATAAAGAAGATTTGATATGGTTAAAAGACACTTCTAAATCCTGGTCCAAAGCCATCCTTGATGCTAACAAATAAAAGAGAATTATGAATTATAAATTATGAATTATGAATTGGAAATCAATAATTAAAATAGATATATTATTTATGAAAAAGATAGTTTTTGTAATTATTATTGCTATTCTTTATGGTGCTTTAGATGTTTCGGCACAAAAAGATTATGCAACTGTAGTTTATAATAATCTCACATGTAAATTACCTATTCCATACACCGGATTTAAAACAATTCCGGGCGATTTTAAACCTGATTTTGATAGTTTAAGACCTACTGATGGGATGACTTATTATTATTATCTTGATGTTTATGATTATAATGAATATACAGAAGCAGATGAACCTGAATATAAATTTGAAAAATTTATGTCAATAGGTTTTAAACTTGATGGAAAAACCAAAGCATGGCAGATAAATGATTTTAACTCTTATATGAAAAGCTTAAGTGATTCATTAAATACGGATTTAACTCAGATAATGGATAGTGTAAAATCATATTATTCTATTCCAAAAGGAAAACTTTTGTATTCTGACTTAGATAAACCTAAAAAATTAGGATGCTTGTATAAAATGAAAGATGCATTTGGAATTATTTCTGCCGAATATTCTGTAAGTGAAATTAATCCTGTTAAAATGATGTGTGTTGTTAACCATGTTATATTTAAAAGAAAAATATGTTATGCAATTATGTATTGTATTTATTCAAGTCCTGAGGATATTAGGTGGTTGAAAGATGCTTCAGAAGCTTGGGCTAAAAGAATATTGGAATTAAACAAATAATCCAAAAAATAAAAAGCGAATTACGAATTAGATTTATTGATATAATAAAACGTAATTCGTAATTCGCAATACGTAATTGATTTCTCTTGTTTTTAGAAGCAGTAACTAACGCCTAAATACAGTGTTTTTAATCCAAAACTGAAATTAAAATAGCTTCCATTATAATGATAGTTATTAGGTGAATCTTTATAAATTGTATTATAATATGAATAACCTAGTCCGCCATAATAAGCAGTTATACCAAAATGTGTATTATAAAAATATGTTAGCCCCGGATTAAAATTAATTGAATACATATTTTGATGACCATTATTATTGATTGTTAATAATGAAGGACTTTCATTTTTAATCGTTATATATGAATAATAGATTCCTCCCTGAATAAAGAAATAAATCTTATCGCTTATGTTTTTGTAGTATTTTGAATTTAAATTAATACCATATACATTACTATTATAAGTATGAGGAGTAGCACCTGAAATTGGGTCATGCTGTACATTATAATTATTGCTAATATTAAAAGTTAATCCACCACTTATTGAAAGATTATCTTTTATAAAGTAACCAAAACCCGGAGCCTGATAAAGCAAAGGATCTATTGAAGGATGCAACGGAAGATGTTTCTAAAAGAACAGAATTCAGTTCTACC
>CAIWDQ010000369.1 GCA_903911455.1 uncultured bacterium | reverse complement strand
GTTTAAAATTAGTACGTGGTGCCTATATGGAAAAAGAAAGGGAAAGAGCTATTGAAATGAATTACCCCTCCCCTATTCATATTGATAAAGAATCTACAGATAAGGATTACGATAAATCAATTAAAATTTGTGTTGATAATAATGAATTAATAAGTGTATGTGCAGGAACTCATAACGAAGAAAGCACAATGTATTTTATACAATTATTAAATGAAAATAATCTTGATAAGAAATCAACTAAATTCTTTTTTGCACAACTATTAGGCATGAGCGATCATATAAGCTATAACTTATCTAACAAAGGTTACAATGTAACTAAGTATGTTCCATTTGGCCCTGTAAAAACTGTAATGCCATACTTAATAAGAAGAGCTCAAGAGAATACATCTATTGCAAATCAAACAGGAAGAGAGCTAAATTTAATTAACAAAGAATTGTTAAGAAGAAATTCAAAATAATACTAAATAATGTTTTTTTACCTATAAAAATATATTACTTTTGGGCTTTCAATTGTTAGCACTCAAACAATATATTTATGCTTAGAAATCAACGTTATATTACTTTTATAATATTTACTTTACTCTTGACTCTATCATGTAAAACCAAACAACCTAGTATTTCGGTTGAAAAACAAAAGGAAACGCAGATACATTCTATGAAAGCATTATCACCTATTGTAATTTACAAGACAAAAGTAAATTTGTATAATAATGTGCCAGTTATTCTTTCTGAAGATAAAAAAGATATTGTTTCGTTCCCTGATATTAAAGATGTATATTACAAAGGACAACTTGCATATCCTACCCGTCTTGAAAATGGATATCTTTTAGATAATAGAGGAATTAATAAAAATGTTGCATTCTTAAAATATACGTACGAAGAATATAGCAAATTACCTGAAACACCAACTAAGGAAAACCTTTTAAAGATGGTTATAGATAAAAATCCATTATTAGAATTATATTCGTGTGAAAAACTTAACAGAATGAATATTGAAGAATTAAACAATTCTATTCGTCAAGGTCTTCCAGGCATTTGTAAGAATATTATAAATCAATAAAAATAATAATTTAATCAATTTTAATATAATACAATGAGAACAAAATTAACATTTTTTATTTCGGTGTCAGTGTTATTAGTATTTCTAACACAAATGTCATTTGCCGAAATAGTCCCAATCGAAAAAGCAAGATTAGTTGCTAAAAATTTCTTTTACGAAAGATCAAAACTTGTTAGAGATGGTGTAACTTACCAAGGCATTAGTTTTGACAAGGAAGATGTCTTAAACGATAATTCCTTACCTGCAATTTATGTATTTAAAGTTAATAATAATAGTGGGAGTATTATGATTTCAGCCGAATCAAATACTTTTCCAATATTATTTTACACATTTGAGAACAATTTCTCATTAAGTAATCTTTCTCCAACAATGACCTATTTTATTAACGCATATAAAAGTCAGATTACAGAATCCAGAGAAAAGAATTTACCTTCAAATGATGAAATTTATAATACATGGGGTCAGTATTCTGTAAGTGGTCCTACAAAATCAACAACAGATATAACTACAGTTGGTCCTTTAACCAAAACTACATGGGACCAAAGTTGCTATTATAATACATTGTGTCCTACAGGAGCAAGTGGCACAGGATACTGTAATCATATGCCAACAGGTTGTGTAGCTACAGCAATGGCACAGCTTATGAAATATTATGGCTGGCCAGCTCAGGGAGTTGGGACTCATACAAACAGTCATAACTCAGCGTTAACTGCTAATTTTGGTGCAACTACATATAGTTGGTCAGCTATGCCATTAACTTTAATAGCAGAAAACACACCAGTAGCTACTTTAATGTTACATGCTGGTACTTCTGTAGATATGCAATACTCAACCGGAGGTTCAGGCGCATCATTATCAACAGCAGCTACTGCATTAGTTAATTACTTTAAATACTCAACAAATACACAACATATAAATAGAAGTTCATATTCAGCAGCATTATGGAATATACAAATGCGTGCTTGCTTAATAAATAGCAGACCTGTTTTATATGGTGGACAAGATCCAAGTTATGGTGGACATGCATTTATATTAGATGGATTCCAATATCCAGAATACTATCATATTAATATTGGATGGGGTGGCGTTGATAATGGATATTATTATTTGACTGCAATAAATACTACTCCTCAACCAAATGGCAATTTCAATAACAATCAGGATGCTATTATCAATGCTTATCCTTCAAATATGGTAGCAGATCCTTTAGGTATTAATGAAAGTAATAACTCAAGTACATTTAGTCTGGTTCCAAATCCAAATAATGGTAATTTCTCTTTAATATTTAATAATGAAATTAAAGGTTCAATTACTATTAAAATTTACGATATAACCTCACGATTAATAATTGAAAAGGTTATTAATAAAGATATAGATGTATTAACTGAAAACATAAATTTATCAAATCTTAATAAAGGATTATACTTTATTACAATTGATAATAATGCTTTCAAATCAACCAAGAAATTTATTGTTGAATAATTTAATTTAAATTAAAATGAAAAAAATATTTATAATAGCTAGCATTTTTTGTTTTTTTATTATCTTTAGTAGTTGTAAAAAAGATGATACTACAACTTCTTCAACTTCTGGGAAAATAAGTATTTCAATTACTAAATTAGCATCAGAATCAGGTACAGTTAATTGCAATGGATTAAGTGTAGAAGTACACACAAAAGCTACTTATGATGCCAAGGTTGCTTCAGCAATCTCTACAGGTTCTGCTTCTACAGGATCTGCTTCCTTTTCAGCTTTAGCTAAAGGGAAATATTATATTATGGCCTGGAAAGATATGGATAATAGTAATAGTTATACTACAGGTGATCTTTTTGGTTTTGTTGAAACACCTTTAGTTGTTAATGGTGGCGAAATAAAAAACTTTAGTATACAGATGTATATTCTTAAGTAATATTTTATTATAAGGCATAATATATATCTAAACATTTTAGTTTTAGATAAAGAATATTACATAATTAAAACCCTTTCATTTTTCATGGAAGGGTTTTATTATTTATAAAAATAAT
>CAIWDQ010000368.1 GCA_903911455.1 uncultured bacterium | reverse complement strand
TAATCTCACAAACAAATATCCTATTTTCTAAATCAAGGTTTACTTAATTGAAGGTCAGATTAAATAATTATCGTTTAAAATGATAAAAATTTGAGTGTGTAAAAGTAATCATTATTTTTAGTTAATTCAATTTTTAATATTAATTTTATGAAAAGTTTCTTTTATGTCGGTAATATGCTTTTATAAACAATACTTTTTACTAAAAAGTTTTTCAAATATTGTAAAAAGTAGTAAAAATATTATTTTATTTTTATTTAAATGGATATTATTGTTCATATCTATCATAGATATAACATTAAAAGGCCTTCCAAATAAATGAAAAACCTTTTTAGTATACCTATTATATATATAGGGACATTATAAATGGATCATTGCGGCACTTAATGCCAGTCTATCTCCTACTCCCAGCTCTACTAATGTCTTAGTAAGCTTTTGATAGCCTGGTTTTTCGTAGGTGATTGTATATACTCCGGCTTTTGCTATTTCAGTATAAGAGGTACCGCTATCGTTGGTAATTGAGACATCACCGGTTTCTACTACTGTTATTTTTACTAATCTTAAAACTTCCTGAGTTACAGAATCAGTTACTGTAGAATTAATAAAAGCTTCGGGAGCATTATGACGGACACCATAATGGATAAGTTTACGCGCTGATTTGTATTGATTTACGAAATCAGGGTGGTCTTCTTCGTAAGTATCTACCAATGGGTCCAGTTCGTTGATGAGACGGCCTTTGATACGGGCTATTTCTCTTACAATGTTGGCTGTAGCTACCACAACTGTAGCTTCTTTGGTGCGACTACCCGGCAATGCAATGTCATAATTATCCATGCGGGTTTTCAAAAGTGTAAAGTCGGCTGTAACCACATTAAATGGTAGTAATTTAATACCCAGTGCAACTGCTGTAGTATGTACTATTATTGCAAAAGCACGAAGTTCGTTGTCTTTCATCTCTTTAATATCTGAATTAGAGATGTTGATAGAATGAAATACTGAGAAATCTTGCGTAGAATTGCTATAAGCAACTATCCCCGACTTCACTTTGATTACAGATTTGGCCAGCAGATCATGATCAATTACCTTTATATTAGTTTGATCGGAAGTGCCGGTCATCTGGATTACTTGTTGGGCAGTAATGTACACAATTGCACTTTCCATGTCGTCGGCAATGTCTTGAATTATAAGGCTTGGCGTCCACGACAGAATATTGGCAATTAAGGTATCATGCGTTACTGCAACCATTTTTGCATCATCGTCTTGTACTTTTTCCATTTTAATTTTTATTAATTTGTTTTTGATTCATAATATTTTCACAAAAGTAATTCTATTTAAAGTCTTAAAATTTTAATTCCAAATAATAATTAAATAAACTTGTATTTGTACTGTTTATATGCTGTTTATGATTTTGGTGTGGATATGTTTAATGAGTAGAAGTTGTTGTATTATATGTTTTTTTATGATGTTAATATTTTTGATTTTACTATATATAATATATGTATAATCATAAATGAGAAGAAGGGAGCTTTTAATAAAATTAATTTTATTATTTATGAAAAAAAAGGTAAGAAAATCTGACCTCTGGGAACAGCCTATAATAAGGGAGTTGGAGTATGTGATTTTATTTTTTTCGCATTGCAACGAATAATGTTGTCATTGCAATGAATAATGTTTGCATTGCAATGACAAGTGTTTTTATTGCAGTCTGATTTCTTTATATTGCAATAAATAATTAATTCAATACATTGAATTTTTTATTCATTGCAGTAATACATTTTATAATTGTAATATGTATTTATATCATTGTAATTACAAGTTATCCTATTGCATTTCTGCAATGGCATAATTTTTTATTACAATAACAAAACTTTTTCATACATATAAATACTTTTTTTCTTAAATTTAAAAATTAGATTTTAAATCTTAAAATCTTTATTCTTATATAATGAAATGAAATTGAATTACATAAAAATATTATCATAAAATAAAAAATAATAAAACTAATAAGTCATATAATTAAACTAATTTTACAAAATATTTTAGACAATTAAATAATCACTTTTAATAATATAATATGACTTCTATTAAATTGCATCACACTTGAACGACGAGGAAGAGCGCTACTTCAAAATGTTTGAAGCCACTCTTGCAACTATGCTCGAAAACAAAAGTGTTTGGGAAAACAATCAAAATATAGTTGATTGCGTTGAAACACTGAAACTCATCGTCAAAAAATTAATCAACCTGACTAGCGGGAAATACGACAGCCCTAAAGGTTTGACTGCCGAGAAACTGAAATCGCGCAAACGTCTTATTAAAATGGTATTTGCCATGAAACAATCGCTAATGCTTTATTATAAGAACAATAGCATGGAGAACGAAGCGAAACTCCTGGAATTTGCGATTAGTAAACTGAATCGTATGACGGAAGATAGCTTTTATCTGTTGGCTGGCAGCATTTCTCAGAGGGCTATTGATCTTGCGTTAGGCATTATTCCGATGGGGATTACGCAAATACAGATTGACGATTTGGCTGCCGAAGTTTTGAAATTTGGTGCTATTTTGCCCAAAATTGAACTTGCAATTCAGAAGAAAGAAAGTGATAACGCCCATACTACTGAGTGGATTGACGAATGTAGAATTATGCTCAACGAATCGCTTAATGTGGCAGTGAGTATTTATGCGGAGGCGAACCCCGACTTTTGCAAGAAGTACTTGTTGGCGAGGAGATTGCTTAAGAAACCGGGCAAACATAAAACGTATCAGTATATGGTATCAGGAATGGTGACCGACAGCATCACCGGGGAACCTATAACAGGCATATTGGTTGAGATTGGCGCAAAGAAGATACTTGCAACCACCAATAGTAAAGGCATTTACCAAAAGAATATATATAAGAAGGACGCGGACTTTATCAGGTTTAGCCTGCCTGATGTTTATGACGAAAAAATAGAGAGTCTGGACAAAAAACCAGTAAAAAATAAGATAACTTTGAATGTGGAACTCACCAAAACTGGCTACAAACCAAGTTCGTACCCCAGCTGGACATAGTGGGAAACCCCTCCTAGCCTCCCCTGATAGGGGAGGAATTTGATTTTATGATATTGGGAATTGCACTTCTAAATCCTTGCTTTATTCTTATCCGCTAAGCGGTTTTGAACCGCTAAGCGGAAAGGCTACCACTTAGCGGTTCCAAACCGCTTAGTGGTTAGGTTGAAAATCTTTATAACAAGAAGAAACTAGACAAGATTCTGTTTCTTCTTCTTTCTGAAGTTTTTGTTCCACCAGATGATAGTTCCCGTTAAGGGCAAACTGGTGGCTATTAAACAGATAATACAGTATATAATCTTGGTGAACGTACCGAAAATACTGCCAGCATGTAATTGATAAAACAAACGCTTGATTTTCTCGTTGAACGAATAATCCGAAAACTTTTCAATACTTGTCAACTTTGCCGAATAGGGGTCAATTACTATCTTATCAGGTGCATAAGTGGCGAAGAACCCTGATTTAAATCTCCTGGCCTTAACGTTTTCGCCCGAATCAGCAGGCATAAAAATGATTAGGTCGCCCCTAAAATTCAAAACCGCATTGGCTTCCTTCACAAATGCCGATAAAGGGAGTACCTCTCTCTTTGTACTATCCGCATTTACAGCAGTATTAGCGGTAGTAGCGGCAGTAGTTTCTTTATCAATAAGCAAATCCTTTACAAACTCATCAAAACTTGAGAAGGTATAAGTCAAACCGGTGAGGGCTATGACGATAAGCACGATAGATGTGTAAAAGCCGAGTATATTATGGAGGTCGTAAATGATGCGCTTCCAGTTGCCGGTCTTCTTAAAAACCAATCCCTTATGAATATTGCTAAGCTTTTTGCGATACCAAAGCACCAAACCACTAATGATCATAATCAAAAAGATGATAGTACTAACACCTACTATGCCTTCGCCCAGCCTGTTACCAAACAATAAATTAGTGTGCAGGTTGTAAATAAAGTTTAAGAACTCATCACCGGCAGTCCTTCGGTTCTCAACAAAAGCGCCGGTATATGGGTTCACCTTGCAACTATACGTGCTATCAATTGTGTTAGAGCGCAATGTAAGTTCCAGTAATCTGCTTTCCTTGGCGGGAATGGTTATATCGGTTAAGCTGGCATCGTACTTCTTTTCATAAATTGCTTTAATGCTATCAAGAGGAAACCTCTCCCCTTTTTCGGGCACAGTAACGTAATAAAGAGATGGATACATTGCTTTGTCAAGCTCAAAACGAAAGGTAAAGATAGTCCCCGACAAACAGACGAAGAAGATGATAATGCCGCTAATCAGGCCGAGCCAGAGGTGAATCTTACCAAAAAGTTTGCGAAACGTAAAACGCGAATCCTTCATATATATAATATAATTGTATAGTGGTTTCTTAAAATTAAAAAATCGTCATTACGAGGAGCTTTACTTTTAGAATACTAAGTGAGATATTAGGTTTTAATTTACCAAGCCGTCATTGCGAGCAAAGCGAAGCAATCTATATTTTGAGATTGCTTCGGGCAAAGCCCTCGCAATGACGACGTAGTATAGGTAGTTTTATTCAAAATTCAAATTTGGTCTTAAGTTGATGGTTTGACGAAAAAATCTATTAAATTAAACATTCTTTAGATTGCTTCGCTTTGCTCGCAATGACGACATCAGATAATTCAAATTATTCTTAAAATAAATATTCTTATCTTACTTAATATCACATTTGAGCAGACTCTGATCGTTGAGGAAGGCTTCCAGCTTATCGCCTATTTTCACAGGCCCCACACCGGCAGGTGTTCCCGTAAAAATAAGATCACCCATCTTAAGAGTAATAAACTTAGAAACATAACTGATAATCGTATCCACGCTAAAGATCATGTCGCGGGTAGTACCCGATTGCACGATTTGATCGTTGATAGTCAACTTAAGGTCTATGTCCTGCACCGACTTAAAGATGTTAGTATTCACAAACTTGCCAACAGGTGCTGCATTATCAAAGCCTTTACTAATTTCCCAGGGCAAACCCTTCTGCTGGCAATTGCGCTGAATATCACGCGCGGTGAAGTCTATACCCACCGAAACCTCATCGTAATAGGTGTGGGCGAACTTCTCCTGAATATGCTTGCCCACTTTATTAATCCTTACCACGAGCTCGGTTTCGTAATGAATCTCCTTAGAAAACTCGGGGTAAAAGAAAGGCTGATTCCTGCTAACCAGACAAGTGTCGGGCTTTAGAAAGAAGACAGGCTCAGTTGGCACCGCACTATTAAGCTCTTTAGCATGGTCAATATAGTTGCGGCCGATACAAATAATCTTCATACAATATATATATTAGGAGTTAATATTAACTGAATTTTTGTTGAAGCCCCTCAGTTTGATAGCCGTAATCACTTTCTTGGTTGATAACGGAAACAAACTCTTCATCATCCAATCATAATAAGAAGGCTCCATTTTAAAGACGTCTTCAACCGGTTTGCCTTTGTGTTTACCAAAATTAAAAACCTCAACTTTTTTCTCATCATACACAATATGACCAACCAAATCAACGCTTCTTGAACTAAAAGAGAAATCGTGGAGCGCACTCACATCGTTCAGCACCGGCACGCTGATATTCCCTTTTGAATCCTTGTATTCCTGCCCTGCATACCTGTCAAGCTGCGACTTAAGTATCTCGTAAGTAGCCAAAGTATCGGCTTCGGCACTGTGCGCATTGATAAGATCCTTCTGACAATAGAATTTGTAAGCAGCCGACAAAGTGCGCGGTTCCATCCTGTGAAAGATGTTCTGAACGTCAACAAACCTGCGGTTCTTAATATCAAAATCAACACCCGACCTTAAGAATTCTTCAACAAGCAAAGGGATGTCAAACTTGTTGGAATTGTATCCCGCAAGGTCACAATTGTGCAGAAACTGACCCAATTCATGCGCCACTTGATCAAAAGTAGGCATGTCCTTCACATCCTCGTCGGTAATGCCATGTATGGCGGTAACCTCCTTAGGAATAGGGATTGTAGGGTTGATGCGCATGGTCTTGATGTCGGTACTGCCGTTAACATTGGCACGGACAATAGATATCTCCACGATCCTGTCGGTAGTAACGTTGATACCAGTGGTTTCAAGATCAAAAAAGGCTAAAGGACGATTTAAGTTTAGTTCCATTTAATGTGTTATTTTAATTAATGTAATGTTTTTAATGATTTCTTTTTGTGTTATTTCCCTTTCGGGGATGCTTAATTCTATGTCTTGTGACGTATACCCGGGAGCATCAATATGCACACTGTAAGCACCGGGATTTATAATGATAATATAATTATTAGTGATGCTATTCGGGGCATAATTACCGACAATGGCATCCGTTTTCTTATTAGTAACAGTTAATTTTATGTTGTAAAGTTTTTTCATTTTGTCAGATGCTGTGCTGTCATTAACAACATCCGAAAGCGAGATATTCCCTTTGACGACAACATAATCGGGAGCAACATTATTGAAGATGACACGATAGAGATCCATCTCGCCCGCACCCCCCTTCCTGAAAGCAGAAGTGTAAGCATACCTCCCCGATTTGGTAAAAGAGATAGTACGCTCATCATCGGGAGTATTTATCGGGTAACCTATGTTAACAGGTTCTGAAAAGGTGTTGTCTTTTTTATTCCATTTACTTTTAAAGATATCGTAACCGCCCATACTATTGTGGCCAACGGAACAAAAATAAAGATATTCGCCATCAGGTGAAATATAGGGGTAGTTCTCATCATAAATCGTATTGATCTTATTCCCTAAATTGATAGGATTAGTCCAGTCGCCCGAAGCCAGACGTTTACAGATATAAAGATCTTTAGCACCAATGCCCCCATCCCTGTTGCTGGCAAAAATCAAAGTCTGCTTGTCGGGACTCAGGCAGGCTGCGGTCTCATCCTTAACAGAATTAACCATATCACCAGGCAAAACGGGCCTTTGAAAGGTCTTCCCCTTGACATCCGCAATAATAATATCCGACATCGTTTTCTCAGCATCAAAATGAACAACAATATTAGCACCATCAGCAGTAAGATTGGTGCAGTCTTCCGACATAGAGGTATTGATAACCGGAGGCAAACGCTTAGCCTTAGTCCACTTACTATCAAATTCACTAAAAAAGATATCGGCAGTATTTAATCCATCAAAATCAAGAAAGTTACCAGTGTTACCCTGCCTCTTTGAGGTGAAGATAAGAAAGGTTTCATCAGCATTAACATAAGGATTATAATCAGCTCCAGCTGAATTAATTTCATTAGAAAGAGCTTCAAAGCTAACATCTAAAGGATTCTTTACAAGAGCAACCGCATTATCGCACATCTCCATTTGACGCTTAGCCGGAATATAGTTAATATCCTTACCTTTACTTAAACTTATAAATTTAGCATAAGCTTTCTTTGCATCCTCAAATCTATAATCGTATTGATATGCCCTACCTAAGTCGTACCAGGCATTCAAATCGCATTTTGGCAGCGAAGTGATGTATTCCAGATATGGAATTGCTTTAAACTTATCAATATTTGTATTAAGATAGCACACAGCGATGTTGTGTTTGTAAGTAATATTGGAAGTGTCGTCAGCAAGTAACAAAAGGTACTCATCCAAAGCCTGACGGAAGTTCAAATTGTTGAATAATTCTTTAGCTCTGCCTTTATCCCCTTCAATAGTATTCTTTTTCTTTTGAGCCTGGAGGCCCAAAGAAACAAGAATTATAAAGAGTAAAGCGCAGATCTTTTTATTCATAAACTAATTAATATTAAATGACTAAAGCATAATGTTAAGCACAAATTTAAGATTGCTAAATTAAGCATTCTAATCAACATTACAAGCAAGTTGTACAATAATATCTTTTCTTTTAAGTTTATTTTTGAAAATAATGTTGCATTTTGAACTTGAAATGTAGTAATTTAGCAGTCTGATTTGGAAGAAAACATTTTAACATGAATAAGATAGTTTTAGCCTTAATAACATTGGTTCTTTTAAGTGCAAACACTTCGTTTGCTCAGAAATATAAGTATCGCGTAAGCTTTACTGATAAGAACAATTCTATATATTCGGTAAGTAATCCTTCTGCTTTTTTGTCGCAGAAAGCAATTACACGCCGAAATAATCAAGGAATAGGTATTAGTTTACAAGATATACCTGTAAATAAATGGTATGTTGACAGCCTTATAGCAAAAGGAGCTTATGTTTATAATACTTCTAAATGGTTTAACTCATGTATAATTGGCCTATCTGACACTAATCTTATCAATAATATTATTGCTCTACCATTTGTCAGTAATGTAAAGAAAGTGGTTGCATTTAATGCGAAGAAAAAGAAAGAAAGTAAACAATCAACTGCTACTAACACTCAATCACGTAAAGTTTTCTTTACTCCTGATAACAATCAGAATTATCTTCTTAGTAACAAGCAACAATATAAGTATGATAAGACTAAGCAAGCTGGAAGAAATATTAATTATGGTCCATCTCAAACTCAGATAGCTATGATGAATGGTGATTTTCTCCATCAACAAGGCTTTATGGGTAATGGTATGACAGTAGCAATACTAGATGCTGGCTTTAATGGAGTTAATTTATTTCCATGCTTTGACAGCCTTTGGCAAAACGGGCAAATATTAGGCACAAGAGATTTTGTAGATCCTACTGCTAATGTATTTGATCAAGCTACCCATGGTATGATGGTGCTATCTGATATGGCAGCTTATCTTCCTGGAGAACTTGTAGGCACTGCTCCTAAAGCTAATTACTGGCTCATTAGAACCGAAGATGCAAATTCTGAAAACTTAATTGAAGAAGATAACTGGGTAGCCGGAGCTGAGTTTGCCGATAGTCTGGGTGTTGATGTTATTAACTCTTCTTTAGGTTATACTCTTTTTGATGATACAACAATGAATCACACCTATCAGGAACTTGATGGCAAAACTGCAAGAGTTTCAATAGGTGCTACCTTAGCTGCCCGTAAAGGTATACTTGTTGTAAACAGTGCCGGTAATTCAGGTGCAACTCCCTGGAGACATATCGGTTTCCCAAGTGATGCTGACAGTATTATTACTGTAGGAGCTGTTGATTCGCAAGGAAATTACGCTTACTTTAGTTCTCAAGGACCAACCTTTGATGGAAGAATTAAACCTACAGTATGTGCTATGGGACAGGGAGCTATAGTTGCAGTTAATGGCGGCACTTCACCGGGCAACGGCACTTCTTTTGCTTCTCCAATCCTTTGTGGACTGGCTACTTGCCTATGGCAAGCATTTCCATTTAAAACTAATCAAGAGATTATAGCTAGTATCAAGCAAACTGCCAGTCAATATAATAATCCTGACACTCTTATGGGTTATGGTATTCCAAACTTTTCTATGGCTAGCATCATTCTTTCAGGCAGTCATATATATAATATAGATAACGAGAATAACTTTAATGTTTATCCTAATCCTTTTGATGATAAACTCTTTATTGCATACAATTCAATAGATACTCAACGCGTGCAAATTGAACTTTTCGATATAACTGGCAAGAAATTACTAGAAGTAGAGAATCTACCACGACTAAAAGGATATAATTCTATAACTCTGACTAATCTTTCTACACTACAGAAAGGAATTTATGTAGTAAGACTTACTTATGGAAACAGAACTTCAACAAAAAAGATTCTAAAAACTTAATTTGAAAAGTATTAATAGAGTTTATTTTGAATTCGCTGGTGCTCTGAAATCAGCCTTTATATATTTTTAACACACTGGTTTTCGCTTTTTAACATAATTTATACTTCCCTCCTGCTAAATATATTTACTTTTGAACTTTATTTATCTACTTATGAAAAAGCATTTACATTATCTTATAATCATTGTTCTGGCATTATTTATAATGTCTTCTTGTGTGAATAAAAAGAAAGAAGCAGCTAAGTTAATTGAAGCAGGGAAGATACGATCTGATAATTCTGACTTTGAAGGTGCCGTTAGAGATTTCACTAAAGCAATAGAATACACTCCAGAGAACCCTAAAATATGGTACTTAAGAGGGAATATGTACGTAAATATGCTAAAAATTACTGAAGCTCTTAAGAATTTCAACAAAGCTATTGAGCTTGATGATAGATATGCTGATGCTTATTTCAATCGTGCTTATGTGTATTTTATCCTAAAAGAGAAAGATAAATCGTGTGCTGATTATCTTATGTCTGCCAAACTAGGCAAAGAAAACGTTGAAGATAAATTAAGGAATTGCAGATAAACTTATAACTTCATCATAGTTCTTTTCTTCCCAAAACTCTAAGTACTCCAAGTACCCTAAATACTCCCTGCCTGCCGGTAGGCACGGAAGGCACTACTCCTACTCTGGTTTCTTCTTTCTTAACCACAGTTTTTGTCCTACTTTAATTATTGCTCCAGGTTTCAATCTGTTTTTCTTATAAAGCTGCTTAAGTTTCATACCATACAACTGTGATATTCCAAGCATTGTCTCCCCTTTCTGAACAATATGGAATTCAGCGAAGCCTTTTCTGCGTTTAGATTCAAGATAGACCTTCTCCCCTGTTTTCAGCTTATAATCTTGAGGGAAATCATTGTAACGATACAATTGACCTGTCGTCATTTCCAAATCATCAGCTATCTTTTGAAAACTGTCATCCTCTTTCACGAAAGTAAATCTTAACTCATTGTTAAGATACACTCTACGATTGTTCCCTTCGATACTTATTGATTTAAAATCCTCGTCATCATCGTCTGAAACCTTAAAAGTTACTAAAGCTTTTTCCGGAATTTGGTTAACTACAATCTCTTGTTTTTGATAACCGCTATCATATTCATACAAGCAATTGTCTTCAATTAGTTTGATCAACTGCTGAGGATACCTGGGGTTGGTAGCATAACCTGCAGCCTTCAATCCTTCGGCCCAAGCCTTGTAATCTGTTATCTTAAGATAGAATAAAGTGGCATATCTTGAGCGTGTTCTCAGAAAATTGGAGTGATCTTTAAAAGATTCTTCGGCTGTTTTATATACCCTGAAGCATTCATCTTTAGTATCATCATCTTTAATATAGGTCTCCCCTGTCCATTCTTTGTGGCACTTAATCCCAAAGTGATTGTTTGCTTTAACTGCAAGATCACTGTTGCCGGTATTTGATTCGAGCAAGCCCTGAGCTAAGGTAATGCTGGCAGGAATACGATATACATTCATCTCTTTTATAGCGATATCCTTATAAAGATCGATATATTCCTTTACAGTGATGAGTTTGCGTTCATCCTGAGCAAAACTGTTGTTCAAAATAAAAAAAAGGATGAGCAATATGCAGCCTCTGAGCAGTTTCATGTTGATGTTGTATAATTAATCTAAATTAATTTGCTATTTATTGGGAACAAAAGTATATTTTTGTAAATCATTTTTAACATGAAGCAGGAAATCTTTATGCACAAAATGATGTTTATATGTTTGGAGTGCCTTAAGTACTTAAAGTACTTAGAGTACCTTGAGTTTTTTGTTATGAATTAAGAATTGAAGTATATTTTCAACTTTAAGTACTCCAAGTACTCTAAGTATTCTAAGTACTTCTTATAGTTTTATATTATGCAGATACTAACTAAATATTTTCCCGATCTTAATGAGCAACAGCTTAAGCTTTTTGAGCAGCTATTGCCTTTATATACCGACTGGAACAACAAGATTAATGTGATTTCCCGTAAGGATATTGAACATCTTTATGAGCATCATGTGTTGCACTCGCTGGCTATTGCCAAGGTAATTCAGTTTAAAGCCGGCACCAGAATATTGGATGTTGGCACTGGTGGTGGCTTCCCGGGAATCCCACTTGCTATCTTGTTTCCCGAATGTTCGTTTCATCTGGTTGATTCTATTGGTAAGAAGATCACTGTGGTGAATGCTGTTGCAGAAGCTCTGGGCTTAAAGAATGTTATTGCCGAAAAGGCTCGTGCAGAAGAATTGAAGACTCGTTACGATTTTATAGTAAGCAGGGCGGTTACTTCTTTGCCTGAGTTCTATAATTGGGTCAATTCTAAGATTTCTATCAAGAATAACAACACACTACAGAACGGTATTCTCTATCTTAAAGGTGGTGATCTGAGTGAAGAGTTGAAGCCTTTTAAGAAAAGAAGTGATGTGTTTGAAATTAGTGATTATTATGACGAAGAATTCTTCGTTGAAAAGAAAGTGATACATATCTTTAAGTTTCTTTAGTAGAAACTTAAAGAAGTACTTAGAGTGCCTTGAGTACTTAGAGTACTTAGAGTTGAAAAATACAATACAATATATAAATATATGAGTGATTATACTAAGATTATTTTAAAACCGGGCAAAGATAAGTCGGTGCAACGCTTTCATCCCTGGGTGTTTTCGGGTGCGGTGCTTGGTGTTACAGGCGAATTAAATGATGGTGATGTTGTTGAAGTGTACGATGCTGATAAAAACTATCTGGCAAGTGGTCATTACCAGGACGAGGGCAGTATTGTGGTCCGTATCATTTCTTTTATCAAAAAAGATATAAATAAGGAGTTCTGGAAAGATAAATTTGTTGATGCTATTGATCTGCGTAAGCGTATAGGTTTACTTGATAATAAACAAACTAATGCTTACAGAATTGTGCATGGCGAAGGCGACGAAATGCCGGGACTGATTGTAGATTATTACGACGGTATTGTGGTGATGCAGTTCCATTCGTTTGGCATGTACCTTTTAAAAGAACTCTTTACAGAGATTTTGATTGATGTGATGGGCGATAAACTGGAGGCTGTTTATAATAAAAGCAGTTCTACCTTGCCTCGCAGTGCTAAAGTATCTTCAAAAGATGAGTTTCTTTACAAAAAAAACATACCTGAAAACATAATTTTAGAGTATGGTAATAAGTATTTTGTAGATGTTGTGGAAGGACAAAAGACCGGCTTCTTTATTGATCAGCGCGACAACCGTAAATTGCTTGAAATCTATAGTAAAGATGCCAATGTTTTGAATATGTTCTGCTATACCGGTGGTTTTTCGGTAGCTGCTTTAAAAGGAGGTGCCAAGCTTGTACATAGTGTCGATAGTTCGCAGAAAGCTATTGATCTTACTAATAAAAATATTGAACTCAACTTTAAAAACAAAGTCAACCATGAAGCATTTGCTACTGATGCTTTTGATTTTTTGGATGCTTTGCAGAAGGATGTTTATGATGTTATAGTCCTTGACCCCCCGGCCTTTTCAAAACACTTGCAAAGTAAGGATAAAGGACTGAAAGGTTATAAAAATATCAATAATAAAGCCTTTTACAATATAAAGAAAGGCGGTATTATCTTCACGTTCTCCTGTTCGCAGGCTATTTCTAAAGAAGATTTCAAGACGATGGTCTTTTCGGCGGCCGCAGCTACAGGTCGCAGGATTAAGATTCTACATCAGCTTTCGCAAGGACCTGATCATCCAATAAGCATTTACCATCCCGAAGGTGATTACCTGAAGGGATTGGTGCTGTACGTTGATTAAAAAAGTTATATATTTTGCTTATTCAGGAAGTATTTATCCGATATTATTGATTTTTAATTTAATTTAACAGTATATCCAATAATATTTCTATACTTTTGCATTATTAATAATTTAAAATAAAATAATATGAAAAGAATATTTCTATTTTTAGTAATTGCCTTAGGGTTTAGTTTTGGTGCTTTTGCACAATTTAATACTGAGAACCTTTCGATGGTTTCGAGCTATACAAGTAAGTTAACTCATTCAGAAGGTCCATCAAGAAACCTTACCGACACCATTTGGCCTAAACCAATTATGACTACAAATCTTTGTGGTGACTCCTCGCTATTGTATATCTTTAGCAATGGAACGTTGGTAACAGGAAATAATGCTTATGGTTTTAAAGAAATTGGTACACGTGTAAATCATACTGGTGCCGGTAGCGTTACAGGAGCTTTAGCATTAGTATATTATAAAGGCACTGCCGGAACTGGCACCTGTGCTTTAAAAATCTACAGTTCTAATAATAACACTCCTGGTACACTTCTAGGAACTTCTACTGCTGTTCCTATGTCGCAATTTACTTCTGGTTCGGGGACAACTTGTAAATTTACTTTTACAAATCCTGTTTCAATAACAGGTAATTTCTTTGCTACTGTATTGTTGCCTACTAATGCCAACGACACTATTGGTATTTATACTACATCTCAATATTGTTCATCTGGTGCTGATTCTTTATCTTTGTTTTATTACAATAGTGCTTTTCATTATTATAAAAGCTTTGTTGGTTTTAATTCACCTGTTTGGATCGGTACTATTGTTAACGAAATAGTAGGTATCAACGAAGCCAATGCCATCGAAAACATTAATGTTTACAATTCAAACAACACTATTGTTATTAAAAACAATTCTAATGCTATTGTAAAACAAGTTGTAGTTTACAACTTATTAGGACAAGAAATTGCTAATAAATCAATAAACACAAAAGAAACTACCACTCTTGACGCAAATTTGCCTTCGGCTACTTATATCGTAAAAGTTATTACTGATAGTAAAGTTGGGACATACAAACTGTACGTTAACCGATAAGACAATTAAGAATTAAGAATTAAAAATTAAGAATATTAAAAATTACCTATCTTACTCCCTCCCCTTTTAGGGGAGGTTAGTTGGGGTTCAAAGAGCCGTTATCATTAGTTTGATAACGGCTCTTCTTTTTTAATTATAAAAAGTATTATTTGAACTTTATTTTATAATAACAGTTTATAAGGATTGCTATTAATTAACTTTTGAGGATAATTGTGAAATAATCACTCAATTTTTAATTAATAATAAAAAAATGAAATTAATAAATTTCCCTTCTTTAGTAACTCAAAAATTAAGAGTTACATTTCTAATAATTGTAATTATTATTTGTACATTTGTTTTTATAAATGTTTTTTCCGAATCATTAAGATTAAATACTGCACCACCTAAAACGAAAGCTAATTTAAAAGTTTCGATAAAAGGTGAGAAAACGAATAGCATTAAATATTCCAGCTATTCTAGTTTACTACTTTCTAGTTTCAGAGGCAATCTTGCATCTGGTATTGCTGTTTTATTTAAAGCAGTTTCAGTATCCGACAGTATCCTTTCTGCAGGTTTTACAACCATTATCTATAATCTGGGCGATAGTCCTGATGCATTCACAAATCCAATTATTGACAGCTCAAATCCTAACTTTAATAATTATGTAAATGATGCTATTTCAAATGATGATCTTACTTATGATAGTTATGAAACTGATGCCAGAGATGAAAATGTTACAGTTGCAGTAACTGCTTTTGGTAGTGCATCGGAGATAAGAGCCAAGCGTCTTAACTTTTTCCAGAATGCTTTATCAGCTTTAAACTCCAAAGATTATTCAGGTGTAGCGACTGAGTATTTTATCTGTTCGAAATGTGGAAACATTTATACTCTTTCGAATGTCCCTGGAGTTTGTGATATTTGTGGGATGTCGAAAATTAGATTTATTACTATAAAATAGAAAAGATATATAAAAAAGAAGAGCCGTTATCAAACAAATGATAACGGCTCTTTCTTTTTGAACTTAAGGCACTTTAAGTACTCAAGGGCACTTAAGGCTCTTTTCTTTTAAGGTATTGGAGTGACGTTAAATTTATAAATTCAGGTTGTTTACATAATTACCAAAAACACAGGATCGCAGAAAGCGCCCTGATGGTCAGAATATACTGCACACATGTAGAACATATATTCCTTCCCTTTTACTAGTCCATGTAATACTGCACCTGTTGTTCCCTTTCCGCCTTCGGTTACAAAATTTTCCCTTTGATCGTCTTCGTTCAAGCAATAGCGAACGATATAAGAACGAGCATTAGGAATTTTGCCCCACGACAATTTTACATCTCCGGATATTTCCCCGTTTTTGGCTTCTAATCCACCTCTACCACCATGAGAATGAGGTACAGTTGAATTAAACCCAGAGTGTAAGATTATTGCCATGTCACCTTTTGCTACAAAATTAGTGTAGTCAGCTAATTGACGCATCATGTCCATTACAAGGTCATAAGCTGCATCCCTTGCTGCTTTTGTTAGCGAGTTTCCATGAATGTCTAAAGCTCCCTTTGTTTGCAGATCCAATACAGCAGCATCAAAAGCTACTTTTGTAACAGTAGTACATCCGGTAAACAAAGCATTTGCAAAAAACATTATTGAAACACGCATAGCAAAAGGCACTAAAAATTGCCAGGGTAATCCAACAAAATCCAGTAAAACTTTATAATAAAACTTTTTCATATATAAAATTTTACAGTTTCTATGAAATATGTGAACTAATAAATAATTTTATACCCTTCTATTAAGAGTATAAATTTTATGAAAAATAGTTTGGTTCGCTCCAATACTTATGCTCATCTTTATACAAAGTATGTATAATATTTAGATATTCTTCCTTATATTTTATATGAAAATAGAGATTTATCAGACGAAAAAAGACTATAATTAAGGGAGAGTTCACTTTGCGTGAATGTGAGTTCACTTTTATCATAGGTGAACTCACAATTGTTATAAGTGAACGCAGTTTGATGCAATCTGAACGCAGTTTATTCAAATGTGAACGCAGATTGATGAAAAGTGAACGCAGATTGATGCAATGTGAACGCAGATTAATCAAAACTGAACTCACATTGATGCAATATGAACTCAGATTGATCAAATGTGAACTCACTTTGATGCAATGTGAACTCACACGTGATAAATGTGGACTTTTTCGTGCTTTTTGAATGTTTATGTGATGTAATATGTTGATTACAATGCAATATAGCTTTGTTAGAAAAGTTTTAAAAGACTTCTTGAACGACATTATATGTTTATATTTGCTTAAAAAAGCAAATTTGATTGAGAACTTTTGAATGTATTCGTCAATTTTATTAAACATAAACTTTGTGTCGGTTTACCAAGAAGCCAACAAAGATAAATGCCGAAATAAATACTAAACCGGAAACAATAGGGG